>JANLTC010000078.1:0-18889 GCA_031362725.1 Deltaproteobacteria bacterium
GGCGAAGTGGGACTACATCAACGGGAAGTTGATCGACCGCCTGCCGATCCACTACAACATCGGTCACATCATGGCGATGCACGGTGACACCGTGAAGCCGCGCGGCAAATACCTGGTGGCGCTGAACAAGCTCGCGATCGATCGCTTCAACCCGGTCGGTCCGCTGCATCCGCAGAACCATCAGCTGATCGACATCTCGGGCGACAAGATGCAGCTGCTCTACGACATGCCGGTTCCGCTCGGCGAGCCGCACTACGTGGTGGCGATCGACGCGACGCTGCTGAAGCCGATCGTCCGCTACCCGGCTGGGACCAACAGCCGCACCGACGAGATCTCGCCCTTCAAGACCAAGCCCGGCGAGGAGAAGATCGTTCGCGATGGGAAGAAGGTGCAGGTCTTCGGCACCGAGATCCGCTCGCACATCACGCCGGAGATCATCGAAGTCGATGAAGGCGACGAAGTCTCGGTCCATCTCACCAACCTGGAGCGCGCCGAGGATCAGACCCACGGCTTCACGGTCAGCAAGTACAACGTCAACGGCTCTCTCGAGCCCGGCAAGACGTCGAGCTTCACGTTCGTGGCCGACAAGCCCGGTGTGTTCCCGTACTACTGCACCGAGTTCTGCTCCGCACTGCACCTCGAGATGGAGGGCTATCTGCTGGTGAAGCCGAAGGGCTACAAGCCGACGGCCACTGCATCGGCCACGGCGTCGGCGGCCCAGGCCTACACCAAGGCCGACTACGACAAGCAGATGGAAGCGATTGCCAACACGCAGACGGCGATCAACGATGTGGTTACGTACCTGAAGGCGAACAACTACGCGCAGTTCCCGACCGTCGCGGCACAGGTCGAAGACGCACTCGCGCAACTCGAGCGTGCTGGTCCGGCCAAGGCGAAGACGGAGGAGTATGCGGCCAAGCAGGACTGGACCAACGCGACGCTGTGGGCAACGCAGTGGTGGCAGTTCCAGGTGAAGACCGCGGACGTGGGTCTGCGAGCCAAGGACGAGCTCAATCACCGCCTCGGCAAGCAGACGCAGGGCCAGTAGCAACACCCATGCGAAGCAACACCGTCATCCTCGCAATCGCGCTCGGCACCGCGCTGGTCGCTTCGGCGGCCAGCGCGGAGGAGGCCACGCTCTCGGGCGCCGACCTCTACAAGCAGCGCACCTGCATCGCGTGCCACGGCGCCGACGCCAAGACGCCGATCCTGCCGGTCTACCCGAAGCTCGCCGGTCAGAATCCGGCCTACATGCTCCAGCAGGCGATGGACATCAAGAGTGGCGCCCGCTCGAATGGCAACACCGCCGCGATGAAGGGCGTCATGCACGTCGTCTCCGACGACGAGCTGAAGACCATCACCGAATGGCTCGGCACACTCAAGTAGAAGGAGACGAGAAAGCCATGCACAATCGAATCATCCGATGGATCGAGGCTTCACTGGTCCTCTGCGCGCTGGCGCTAGCCGGTGTCGCCGGCGCACAGCCCGCACCCAAGGCGAGCGGGATCGAGTCGAAGGATTACAAGTGGAACGAGATGCAGGGCGAGAAGGTCGAAGCGCTCGGTCTCAAGGGCGACGTGAAAAATGGGGAAGCGGCCTACGAGGTGTGCTCGGCCTGCCACCTTCCGAGTGGCTCGGGTCGGCCGGATGGCACTTTTCCCCAGCTGGCAGGCCAGCACAAGACGGTGCTGATCAAGCAGATCGCCGACATTCGCGCCGGACGCCGTGACAACCCGATCATGTACCCGTTCGCGACGACGCTCACCGATCCGCAGGAACTGGCCGACGTCGCGGCCTACATCCAGACGCTCTCGATCCCGCCGGGCAACGGTCGGGGGCCGGGCACCGACCTGGCTAGCGGCGAGCAGCTGTTCCAGCGCGACTGCGTGCAGTGTCACGGCAAGCAGGGCGAAGGCAACGAGGAGAAGTTCTATCCGGTGCTCGCGGGCCAGCACTACGAGTACATGCTGCGCCAGATCCGCGACATCGCCGCCGGGCGCCGCCGAAACGCCAACCCGGACATGGTGAAAGTGGTGAAGGGGTACAAGGACGAGGAGCTACAGGCCGTAGTCGATTACATGTCGCGGCTCCACTGGCCGGCGCGCGCCGGGAAGGTGAGCGGCGGCTGAGATGGTGGAAACGAATCGCGCGGGCAGGGCGCCCTCCGGCGCCGTGCTCGGCTTCTCGCTCGCAGGGCTGGCGCTGCTCGCCGCGTCGTTCTTCGCGCCAATGTGGTGGGTGTCGCTGACGGCGCCGAACTATCCCGAGCACATCTACCCGCACGGCGTGCGGATCGTGATGCACTGGACCCATGTGGCGAACGGCTGCACCGCGCAGACGCGCGAGCGCGACGAAATCGAAGAGGACGAGGTGCTCGACTGCGTTGCCGAGATGAACACCATCAACCACTACATCGGGATGCACCCGATCGAGCTCGGCGCACAGCGCGAGCTCGCGGCCGCGCCGTATCTGTTCGTGGCCTTCGGGCTGCTCGCCGTGGCGGGCCTCATCTACACCGGCCCGCTCTGGTGGTTTCTCTTCGTGCCTGCGATCGCGTTGCCGGTCGGCTTTCTCGTCGACTTCGCCGGCTGGCTCTACTGGTTCGGTCACACGCTGAACGACTGGGCCGCATTTACCGTGAAGCCGTTCATGCCCACCGTGTTCGGCGAAGGCAAGGTCGCCCAGTTCAGCACCTATTCGTACCCGGACTACGGGATGGCGCTCTCGATCGCCGCGTCGGTGTGTCTGACGCTGGCGGTGTTGCAGCGCCGCAAGCAGCTGTTGGCCGACGTCAGCGCGAGCCCGCGGCTCGCCACGGCAATCGCATGAGAGCCGCGGCGCGCCTCGGCCGCGCGCTCGCGGTCGTGGGCGCGCTCGCGGTGCACGGCGTCGCTCCTGCTTGCGCTGCGGACCGAGCGGCGCTTGCGTCGTTCCAGGCGCTCGTCGATGCGACGCCGGAGGGCGGCTTCCTTCGCCCCGAAGCGGGCCGCTATGCCGGTCCGGTCGTGATCACGCGCAAGATCGCAATCGACGGCGGCTCGAAGGTCACGATCGACGGCGGGGGGAGCGGCACCGTCGTGCGCATTGAGACGAACGGCGTCGCGCTGCGCGGTCTGCGCCTCACCGGCTCTGGCGGTAACCACGATCGCGTCGACGCCGGCATCGCGCTGGTGGGCGCGGGCAATGTGATCGAGAACAACGTGATCGAGGATTGCCTGTTCGGCATCGACATCGCGCAGTCGAACGAGAACATCGTGCGCGGCAACCGCATCCACTCGAAGTCGCGCAACACCGCGCTGCGCGGCGACGCGATCCGGCTCTGGTACAGCTTCCGCAACCAGATCCTCGACAACGACATCAGCGACACCCGAGACGTGGTGGTCTGGTACTCCGCCGACAACGTGATCTCGCGCAATCGCATCGTCCGGGGTCGCTATGCGCTCCACACGATGTACGCCAACAAGAACCTCGTCGAGGACAACGAGTTCCTCGAGAACATGACCGGCATCTTCTTGATGTACAGCGACGGCGTCGAGATCCGGCGCAATCGCATTCTCGGCGCCCAGGGCGCGACGGGCGTCGGCGTCGGCTTCAAGGAGTCGAGCAGCATCGTGCTCGAGGACAACGACATCGTCTATTGCGCCACCGGCATCCTGCTCGACGTCTCGCCCTACGAGCCCGACACGGCGATCCGTTTCGAGCGCAACCGGTTCGCCTACAACGGAATCGGCGTGCTCTTCCACAACGACTGGCAGGGCAACGAGTTTCGCGACAACCACTTCGTCGGCAACTTCACCCAAGTCGCGGTCCGCGGTGGCGGCGGCGCTACGCGCAACGTCTGGTCGCACAACTACTGGGACGACTACGAGGGTTTCGACCGCGACCGTGACGGCCGCGGCGACACGCCCTACGAACTGCGCTCGTATGCGGATCGCGTCTGGATGGAGGTGCCGCAGGCGGCGTTCTTCCGCGCATCGCCGCTGATCGAGGTGATCGACTTCCTCGATCGCCTCGCGCCGTTCTCGACACCGACGCTGATCCTCCGCGACGAGGCGCCGCGCTTCGACCCTCCGGACGCCGCGTCATGAGCGAGTCGCCGCCGCCTGGCAAGCCCGCGAAGCCCGCGCGCGCGCGGCTGTCGCGCCAGCAGGAGCAGCGGCGGACGATGCTGCGCGGCGCGCTGCTGACCGTCGGGCTGCTGTTGCTGCAGCCACTGGCGGCACTGCCGATCGTGCGTCGGCTTCGCAATCGACTGCGACCGCCCGGCGCGCTCGAGGAGGCGCGCTTTCTCGGGGCGTGCATCAAATGCGGCCAGTGCGTGCAGGTGTGTCCGGTGTCGGCGATCGTGCTCGCGGACGCGACCGAAGGCTTCGGCGTCGGGGTTCCCTACATCGACGCGCGCCAGCAGGCCTGCGACTTCTCGTGTGACGCACTTTCGTGCATTCTCGCCTGCCCGACCGGCGCACTCTCGCACGACCTCAAGGCCAAGGAGGAAGTGCACAGCGGCGTCGCGCGGCTCGCGCGTCCGGATGCGTGTCTGGCGCGGCGGGGCGAAGCGTTCCGCGGTCTCGCGCGCGGGAACTCGTTCGACGGCGTGCTCCGCTACCCGGAGATCGATCGCTGGAATGCGATCCCGATCCGCGATCACGCCTATGACCGCGACGTGTGCGATCTGTGCGTCGTCGCATGTCCGATCGGCGAGCATGCGATCCGACTCGTGCCGATCGATCCCGCGGATGGCGGCGCTGCCGGCCTGTTCACGCCCGAGGTGCATCGCGGCTGTGTCGGCTGCGGCGTTTGCGAGATGGTCTGCCCGGCGGAGCCTGCGGCGATCGTCGTCGATGCGCGAGCGGTATTCGCGGGACACGGCGGCCGGCAGCACCAGCATCGCGGCGACGATGCGAACGAAGGGGATTCCTGATGGCGGCGCCGGGGCTTCTCGGCCAGCTCGCCGTGGTGCTCGGTCGGGCGCCGCGCCGGAACGCCCCGTCGCCGGCGGCCGCCGCGATCTACGCGGCCAAGCGCGGTCGCACACCGAAGAAGAACGAACTGCTCGCGGAGATCGAGCACGCGCAGGGGAATCACAAGTGGCGCAACCGGCGCTGGGCGGTGCTCATCGGCATCAACCTCTTCTTCACGCTTTCGTTCTGGCTCGACATCCAGGTGCTCGAGGGCTCACTCACCGCGTCGCGGCTGCTCGGCTTCCATCTGGCCGACGCCTACTCGAGCCTGCTCGTGATGCTGGCGCAGCGACACGTTGCGGTGAACCTCGTGATCGGTGCGTCCACGATCGCGTTGTTCTGGGGCCTCATCGGTGGGCGCAGCTTCTGCTCGTGGGTGTGTCCCTACCATCTGGTGGCCGAGTGGGCGGAGATGCTGCACCTGCGGCTCGCGCGTGGCGGGTACGTCCGCGATCACACCATTCATCGCGGCGTGCGCGTCGTCTTCTGGGTGCTCTTCGCGGGGCTCGCATTCGCGACCGGGCAGACGTTGTTCCTGGCACTGAACCCGATCGGCATCCTGTCGCGGCTGCTCGTCTACGGACCGAGTCTCGCTCTCGGTTGGGTGGCGATGCTGCTGACCTTCGAAGTCCTCTACGCGCGCCGCGCCTGGTGCCGCTACGTCTGCCCGATCGGACTCAGCTATGGAATCCTCGGAGCGAAGGCCCCGATTCGCGTCACCTTCGATCTCGAGTCCTGCGCCCACGAAGGCGAGTGCCGCAAGGTCTGTGAAGTCTCTCATGTGCTCGACCTCACCATCAAGGGACGCGCCGAAGAGCCCAGGCTCGACGTCGGTCCCGACTGCACGCGCTGTGGGCTGTGTGTGGACGTGTGTCCCACCGGCGCGCTGCGCTTCGAGCTGAAGGGCGTCAAGCGACTTCTCTAGGAGCGAGATGATCCGCGCGGAACAACTCACGAAATCGTTCGGGCGCGTGCGCGTGCTCGACCACCTCGACCTGGCCGTCGCGAGCGGGGAACGCGTCGCGCTCGTCGGCGCCAACGGGGCCGGCAAGACCACGTTGATCCGCTGTCTGCTCGGCGAGTACACCTACGACGGGAAGCTCGCGGTGGCCGCTTGCGAGCCGCGCGCCGAGCGCACCGACGTGTTGCGCCGCATCGGCTTCGTGCCCCAGCTCCCGCCCCCGCTGCGGATGCCGGTCGGCGCGCTGCTCGACTTCGCAGCGACCGTGTGTGGCGGCGCGACCGGGCCGATGGAGGAGGTGTCGCAGCGCCTCGGCCTCGACGCGAAATCGATCTGGAAGCAGCCCTTCGCGAAGCTCTCGGGCGGTCAGAAACAGAAGCTGCTGATCGCGATCGCGCTCGGCCGCGCCTGCGAGCTGTTGGTGATGGACGAACCGGCGGCAAACCTCGACCCAAAGGCGCGGCGCGCGTTCTTCGAAGTGCTCGCCGAACGACAGGGTCAGGCGACGATGCTGATCTCGAGCCACCGCATCGACGAAGTCGCGCAGCTGGTGTCGCGCGTGATCGAGCTCGATCAGGGCAAGGTCGTGCTCGATGACCGCGTCGACGGCGCCGCCGCGCTCGACGCGCTGCTGCGTTGTCGCATCGAGCTGTCGCATGCGTCGGATGCCGCAGCCGCCGCGCTGCGCAGCTGGGGTCTCGTCTCGGAGGACGGCGGCATCTGCTTTCGCGGAACGATCGCCGGCCCCGACCGGCTGCGTTTCCTCGGTGCGCTCGCGCGCTATTCGGGGCTGCTGCGCGGGCTCTCGCTCGAGGAGATCCGCAACGGGGAACGACCCTCATGAATGCGCGTGTCGCCGGTGCGGCCTGGCTCGCGGTTCTGGTGCTGGCGAGCGCCTGCTCGGAGCCCAGCACCGGTCCGGTTCGCATCGTGTGGGGCCGAGACGCCTGCGACCACTGCGGCATGTCGATCAGCGAGCAGTCCTTCGCGGCCGAGGTGCGCGTGGGTCCGCGCGAAGTGATGCGCTTCGACGACTTTGGCTGCGCGCTCGCGTGGCTCGAATCGAAGGGCGGGCCGGCCGCCGCGAGCGAGTTCTGGGTGATGAATTCCGACGGCGGCGACTGGCTCGACGCGCGCACTGCCTTCTACCGGCCGGGTCAGCGCACGCCGATGGCCTACGGCTTCGCGGCGGTGTCGATTCCGACGCTGGACAGCGTCGACTTCGAAACTGCGCGACACGCGCTATTGGAGCGAACTCGTGACCGAAGTTCCCATGAGCATCCCTAGCGCGACAAGCCCGGCGCTCTCCGCGCGAGCCGGCGCGCCGCGCCGCAACGGAGCGCTGCGTCAGCTCTGGCTGGTGGCGCGCCTCGACCTCGGCGAGTCGTTGCGTGCGCGCTGGTTCGCGGTGTACGCGGCGCTCTTCGGCGGGATCGTCGCGATGCTCTTCGTGTTCGGCCTGACCGAGTCGCGCATCCTCGGCTTCCTGGGTCTCTCGCGTCTGCTCGTCACCTACATCCAGCTCTGCATGGCGATCCTGCCGATCTTCGTTCTCGTCACGACCGTGCGTTCCGTTGCGGGCGATCGCGAAGCGGGCGTCTTCGAGTACCTGCTCTCGCTTCCAGTCGGGCTCGGCGCGTGGTTCTGGGGTCGCATGCTCGGGCGCTTCGTCGTGGTGTATCTGCCGGTGCTGCTCGCGATGGGCGCTGCGGCGGGCTGGGCGGTCTACACGGGCATCGAGGTGCCCTGGACGCTGTTCGGGCTCTACGCGGCGCTGCTCGCCGCGATCTCGGCGTGCTTCCTCGGTCTCGCGATGGGGATCTCGGCGGTGGCGCGCAGCGTCGACGTCGCGCAGGGCGCGGCCTTCGCGCTCTGGCTGGTGCTGATCCTATTCCTCGATCTGATCCTGCTCGGCGTGCTGATCAAACAGCACGTACCGGCGGAGACGGTAGTGGGTCTCGCACTCGCGAATCCGCTGCAGGTGTTCCGCACGGCGGCGCTGATGCTCTTCGATCCCGATCTCGTGCTGCTCGGCCCGGCTGCATTCGTGATCTTCGATGCGTTCGGGAAGACGGGCTTCCTGATCTATTCGCTCGTCTATCCGACGGCGCTCGGCATGGCCGCCGCGTCGCTCGGCTACGCGCGCTTCCGGCGGGGCGACCTGCCGTGATGCGTCGCTCCGCGGCGCGAAACAATGCGCTAGGTCCTCACCTTGACGTGTCGCGCTCGCTCGAGCGCGTCGAAGAGCGCGCGCAGTTCGCTGGTCTCGAAGCTCGGCGCGGGTCCCAGTTCTCCCCCTTCGGCGAAGCGCTCCACACGCCGGGTCACTTCGTGTAGCGGCTGCAGCAGCGCACCGCGGATCAACCAGAACACGCCCAGTGAGAAGACTGCCGAACCGAGCAGAACCGCGAGCACCAGGTCGATGATGAGTCGCAGCGACTCGCGCTTCATCGGAGACAGATCGAAGTGCATCGTCGCGACCCAGGTATGGCCGTCCTTGTCGAGGATCGGGGGCGCCGTGTAGATGAGATCGGTGTCGCGGCGAACACTCGAGCCCGGGCCGCCCGGATCGCCGGGGGACACTTCATTCTCGGGCAGCTCGCGCAAGCGAATCTCCAGATCGGCGACTGCTTGCAGCCGGTTTGCGAGGTCGGATACGTCCTTCACGCTGGTGCCGCGCTGGAGCGCGTTCGCCAGCGTGACGTGGAGCAGGCTCCCGATGCGGTGGGCGTTCACTTCGGCCAGGCGCACGTCGCGCTCATAGAGCCGGTACGGGACGATCGCGAGAACTCCCACGACGGCGATCGCGGCGATGAACAGGAGCAGCGCGATCAGGCGGCGTTCGACACTCGACGAGCCGGGTAGCGAGGGCGGCATGGCGGGGACCTCCTCACCCGTCCGTCGCAGGAGTCGTGCCATCTCGTCGGGCGTCCGCTCGCGACGGCGGGCGCTTCGGCAGGTCGTCTCGATCGCAGGTACCGCCGCGTTGTGCGACACAACGTCGCAGTGCCTGACCCGAATGAGTCGCTGAGGAGCCGGTGCCCAAGCCATGCTGGCACGCCGCAGGTCATCGACTCGCCTCGGGCGAGGGTACGAGAAATGCACTCCATGAGGATCCAGGAGGACCTGATCATGCTTGCCGAGCTACGACTGACGCCCGTCGGTGCCGGAATTCCGTTTCTTCTGTTGATCGCCGATCTGCTTCCGGTCCTGACGGAGAGTCCCCTGCAGTATCAGGTGCATGCGATGAGTACGACGCTGGAGGGCGACCTCGAGGACATCCTGGCAGTCGTGCGCCGCTGCCATGACGTGGCGTGCAAACACGCCGACCGTGTGTTGATCGAGCTCTCGATCGACGATCGCGCGGGTGCGCAAGGCGAACTCGTCCGGAGCCTGGATCATCTGCACAGCATCAGCGGCCGGCCGCTCGAGCGCCTGGTCCACGAGAGAACGCGCTAGCAAGGTCGTGCTCATGTCACGCTGAAGGGTATGGTGAGCCCGATGCGCATGCGTGGCGTCCTCCCGTCGATGCGCTTCGGTAAACGCTCCGGCGCGGGTGGCGACTCGCCGATCCTCGCGTACGTCCATCGCAAGGAGAACTTGCGGCCCGGCAACCAGATCGAGCCCCTCTGCGGTGGCGGTGAGGTCTTTCCGGCCATGCTCGCCGCGATCGCCTCTGCGCGTCGTCAGGTGCACCTGGAGACCTACATCCTCCGGGATGACGGTACTGGCCGGCGTTTTCTCGCGGCCCTGGTCGAGCGCGCTCGGGCAGGCGTGAGCGTACGACTGCTCTACGACGCGGTGGGCTCGTTCGAGTTGTCCGCGGCCTTCGTAGACGCGCTGCGCGTCGGTGGCGTGCGGGTGGCGGAGTACCACCCGCTGGCTCCGTGGCGGCCGCGCTCCGGCATGAACCAGCGCGACCACATGAAGATCCTGGTGGTCGACGGCGAAGTCGGCTTCACCGGCGGCATCAACATCGGCGATGAGTACGCTCCACTCGAAGCTGGCGGCGGTGGTTGGTACGACATGCACGTCCGCGTGCGCGGGCCGGTCGTGCAGGACTTGAACCGATTGTTCGCGCGAACCTGGTCGCGTGCAACGGACGAGGCCATCGGACCGCAGGGCGATCGTCCTTGCGAAGCGCCGCCGCCGCACGTGCTCGCAGCGGTGATCGACAACTTCGGAGTCCGCAATCGTTCGCGCAAACGCATCGCGTATCTGCACGCCATCCGCGCCTCGCACTCGAGCATTTTCTTGATGAGCGCCTACTTCATCCCCGACCGCGGCTTGCGGCGTGCCCTTCGGGCTGCCGCCCAGCGCGGTGTGCGGGTGCATGTGATCGTTCCTGCCGTCACCGATGTCCGCATCGTGCTGTACGCGAGCCGTCACCTGTACCCGCGCCTGTTGCGCGGGGGCGTGCGCATTCACGAATGGCCGAGCCGGATGATGCACGCGAAGACAGGCGTGATCGACGGCGTGTGGTCGACGATCGGTAGCTACAACCTCGACCGCCGCAGCTTGTTCCACAACCTGGAGGCGAGCGTCGTCGTCGCCGACGCGTCTTTCGGTGCCCGCATGCAGAGCATCTTCGACGACGAACTCGCCCGATCGCGAGACGTGACACTCGCGGAATGCCGTGCGCGCCCGTGGCTCGTGCGTGTGCGGCAGTGGTTCTGCCACCTTTGGCGCTACTGGTTGTGAACGCCTGGCGGTCGTGCGCTCACCTTCAGGCGGAAGGGGCGCCCGCGTCGCGCGCCTGGCTTCCCCGCAGCCGCGCGATGGCACGGCTGCCCGCACGCTGTGCGTCGTCCACCAGCGTGTAGACCACCGGCACGACGAGCAGCGTCAGCAGCGTCGACGTCACCAGACCGCCGATGCAGACGATGCCAATCGGGTTGCGCCACTCGGAGCCGTCGCCCCGTCCGAAGGCGACCGGCAGCATCCCGAAGATCGTCGAGACCGCCGTCATCAGCACCGGCCGCAGCCGCGTCGGCCCTGCCTTCTGCACGGCTTCGAGCAGCGGCAGCCCGCGCGCGCGCAGCGTGTTGGTGTAGTCGACGAGCAGGATGCCGTTCTTCATCACGATGCCCATCAGCATCAGGAATGAGATCTGCCCCATCACGTCGAGCGAGTAGCCGGACAGCCAGATCGCAGCGAACGCGCCGATGAACGAGAGCGGCGCGGAGAGCATGATCGTGAACGGATGCACGAACGAGTCGAACTGCGCGGCGAGAATCATGTAGATCGCCACCATTGCGAGCGCGAACGCGAAGAGCACTGCCGACGTGGTTTCGCGCAGCCGCTGGCTCGGACCGACCGGCTGGAAGCTGGTGTCGGCCGGAAGCTCGAGTGCCTGCGCGAAGCGCGTGATTTCGGCATCCGCGTAGCCGGCGGACTTGGCGTCGAGGTTTCCGAAGACCGTGATCGAGCGCGTGCGGCTCTCGCGATCGATCTGGACCGGGCCGCTCCCGATGCGCGGTGTCACCAGGTTTCGCAGCGGCACGAGCGCTCCACTCTGCGCGCGTACCCGCACGAGTTCGAGCTTCTCGAGGTCGTCGCGGTATTCGGGTTTCACCTGGACGCGGACGTCGTAGCGCTCGCCGCCTTCTTCGAAGCTCGCCGCCTTGTAGCCGGCGTAGAGCGCCGACACGGTGCGGCCGATCTGCAGCGCCGACACGCCCAGGTCGGCCGCGCGCTCGCGCGTGATGCTGAGCGCGATCTCGGGCTTGCCCGTTTCGTACGAGAGGTAGAGATCGGCGTAGCCGCCAGCGGCGCGCATCTTCTCGACCAGCGTCGATGCGTAGTGCTGGAGCTTCTCGATGTCGGGACCGCGGAACGAGTACATCAGCTGCGCGTTGCGCGAGCCCGGCAGGCTGATGATGCCGAGTTCTTCGACCGCGAGGTCGCGCAGCGGAAGCTGCTTGGCGCTGATGCGCGCGCGCACCTCGTCCATCAACTGCTGCTGGGTCTTCTGGCGCTTGCTCTTGTGGACGAGCTGGACGTAGATCAGCGCCTCGTTGACGCGCTTCTTCGCGCCCGATCCGATCGTCGAGAAGGTCAGCGACACTTCCGGCATCGTGCGCAGCTCCGCCTCGACCGTCTCGACCACCGCGAGCGTCTGCTCGAGGCTGCTGCCGAGCGGACGCTTCAGCCAGACGTTGAACTCCGCGCGATCCTCCTGCGTGACGAAGTCGATCGGCACGGCGCCTGCCAGAGCGATGCCGCCAGCCATCGCCGCGAGCGCGATCCCGATTACGGTAGGTCGGTGTCGCAATCCCACCGCGAGCGCGCGCCGATAGGCCGCCTCGAGTGCGCGGTAACCGCGTTCGAGCGCCCAGAAGGCGCGCCCCTGCCGTTGCTGCACGCGCAGGTAGCGGGCACACAGCATCGGTGTCAGCGTGAGCGACACCAGCATCGAAGCCAGCACGGCGCTCGTTGCGACCAGGCCGAACTCGCGGAAGAAGCGCCCGACGATCCCCGACATGAACGCGATCGGCACGAACACCGCGCAGGTCGCGAGCGTGGTCGCGACCACCGCGAGCCCGATCTCGTCGGTCCCGGCCGACGCGGCTTCGGCAGGCGCCTGGCCTTCTTCCTCCATGTGCCGGTAGATGTTCTCGAGCACGACGATCGCGTCGTCGATCAGCATGCCGATCGACAGCGAGAGCGCCATCAGCGTCATCGTGTTGAGCGTGAAGCCGAACGCGTAGAAGAATACGAAGCTCGACACCAGCGATGCGGGGATCGCCAGCGCGGTGATCGACGTCGAGCGGACGTTGCGCAGGAAGAGCAGCACGACCAGCGCGGCGAGCACGGCGCCATAGGCGATGTCGATGCCGACGTCGCGGATCGCCGCGGTGATGAAGACCGACGAGTCGAGCGCGACCGCGATCTGGTAGCCGGGGGGCAACTCGGCGCGGATCCGCTCGAGTTCCTGTTTCACGGCCTGCGCGACTTCGACGGTGTTTTCCCCCGACTGGCGGCGCACCAGCAGCGACACGCCGCGCTTGCCGTCGAGTCGCGAGACGGTGCGCTCTTCCGCCATCCCGTCCTCGACGGTCGTCACGTCTTCGAGGTGGATGGTGCGGCCTTGCCGCTCGGCCACGACCAGGCCGCCAAACTGATTGGCGTTGGTGAGCTTGCCGAGCGTCTTCAGCGACCACTCCCCGCTACCGGTATCGAGGCGCCCGCCCGGTAGCTCGACGTGTTCGCGTTGCAACGCGGCGATCACGTCGTCGACCCCGAGGCCGTAGCCGCCGAGCCGCACCGGGTCGATCCAGACGCGAATCTCGCGCGCGCGATCGCCGGCGAGCGTGACGCTGCCCACGCCCGGCACGCGCTCGAGCCGGGTCTTCACGCGCTTGTCAGCGAACTCGGAGAGCGTGCGGATCGCGTGGGGACCCGACAGCATGATGGCGAGGATCGGCGCCGCGTCCGGATCGACGCGGTTCACCACTGGCACCTCGGCGTCCTTCGGGAGGTCGCCGCTCACGGCTGCGACCCGGTCGCGGACTTCCTGCACCTTGCGCCCGATGTCGTATTCGAGTTCGAACTCGATGTAGATCAGCGACAGCGAGTCGGTCGACTGGCTCGAGAGCGTACGGATGCCCTCGATGGTGTTGATCGATTCCTCGAGGATCTGCGTCACCTCGCGCTCGACCGTTTCGGGCGCGGCGCCGGGCAGGGGCGTCACGACCGTGACGATCGGCATCTCGACGCGCGGGAAGAGGTCGACACCGAGCCGCGGCAGCGAGACGATCCCGAGCACGATGAAGCCGCCCACCAGCATCACGGCGAAGACGGGACGGCGGATCGAGATGTCTGCGAGTCTCACGGCTTGGCGTCCTTGGCTTCCTCTCGGGATTGCTCTCGCACGCGCATACCCGGCGCGAGCTGACCGGTCGCGCCGTCCACGATCACCGGCGCGTCGACGCGCAGCCCGTCCAGCACCTCGACCTGGTCTTCGGTCACGACGCCTAGCGTCACGGGCACCGACGTCGCGACGCCGTCGCGCACGATGAAGACACGCGAGCGGCCGTCCTCGGAGTGGAGGGCGGCGCGCGGAATCATCAGCACGTCGCGCTTCGACTGCGGCACGATCTCGATCAGCGCGAAGACGCCCGCCTTCAGCGCGTGGTCGGCGTTGCCGACGCGCATCCGCACCGTGTAGGTGCGGGTGGCCGGATCGATCGCGTCGGACACCGACTCGACTTCCGTCTGGATCGGTGCGGCAATCCCCTCGATGTGGATCAGCGCAGGATCACCGACGCGCACCAGCGACAGCCGGCTTTCCGGGATCGTCGCGCGCGCTTCCAGTTCGCCGCTCTCCTGCAGCACGACGACGATCGTCTGGGGCTGGACCAGCGCGGTGGTGCCTTCGTCGGCGAGCCGCGCGACGATCGAGCCTGCGTAGGGAGCCCCAACGAGTGTGCGATCGAGCTTGTGTCGTGCGAGCGCCAGCGCTTGCACGGCCTGCTCCTCGCCGGAGCGCGCTACTGCGACGCCGGTCTCGAGCTTCTCGATCTGCTGCGCGGGGACGATGTTCTGCTTCTGCAATTCGCGTGCGCGCGCGAGATCGGCTTCGACCTGACGCGCTTCCGCGCGGGCATGATCGAGTGCCGCCTGTGCCTGGCGCAACCCCATCTCGTACGGCTCGCGGTCGATCTGGAATAGCGGCGCGCCGGCTTCGACGCGATCCCCTTCGTCGACGAAGACGCGATCGATGCGGCCCTGTACCTCGACACCGATCTTGCTCTCGCGCTTTGCCTCGAGACTGCCCGGTGCGTCGATGCGCTGGACGATCGCCCCACGCCGAACGGGGACGGTGTGCACCACGGTCTCGAGCTCGGCGGTCGGCGCTGGCTTCGCAACGGGTGTCGGCGGCGCGTCGCCGCGCGAGCATCCGACGCTGGCGGCGCCGAGGGTGAAGAACGTGAGCAGCGCAGCGATGCGTTTCGTCGCGCTGCGGGACCGAATGTCGCGAGTGTTCTGGCCATGTGCGCCGTTTCGCCCCAGCAATCGCATCTCCCGCGAGGGAATGCCTCGCCAGCGCGCTACCGGAACGCTTTGCGAGACTCATGCCGCCGCCGCTCGCGGCCGTCGCAAGCACCCGGCGTCAAGCGTCCGCCGTGCTCGCCGACAGCTCGGCGTCGATGCGCGCAAGAAGCCGCTCCTCGGTCGCCTCGTGCGCGGCGAACGCCTCGCCGAACGCGCGGATCGCGCGCTCGGCAGCGGCGAAGTCGCGCGCGCCGAGTCGCGCCCCGATTGTTTCGAGTCGCGTGCGGAAGGCGCCGTGCGCCAGCGCCAGGTCGTCGACGGCGGCGCGGTGCGCGGGTCGCAGCGCGCGCAGCGACGGGTAATAGAGTCGGTCTTCCTGGTCGAAGTGCGATTCGAGCGCGTAACGGAGCCGCGCGAAGGCGTCGCGCACGGCATCGGGCGCCTCGCGCTCATGCAGCACTGCAAGGACTTCTTCGAAGATCGCGTCGAGACGGCGGTGCTGCTCCGCAATCGAGCGCTCGATGGATCGGTCTTCGCCAGTCATCGCGTTGCCTCGCCATGCGGATGCTGCTGCGCACTTCGCGCGTCGGTTATCGTGGGCATCGTCACCTTCCCACACCCGCGGCGGCACACACCATCGCAGACACCATCGAACGCGACGCTGAGACCGAGATCGCGATCGAGAGCGCGGAGCTGTTCCGCGCGCTGGCGCCCGAGCAGCTCGCGCGCATCCGGCCCCAGCTGCGCGAGCGCCGCATCGAACGCCAACACGCGCTCTTCTTCGAGGGGGACGTGGCGGAGTCGCTCTGGGTGATCCGGCGTGGACGGGTGCGTCTCTACAAAGCGTCGGCGAGCGGTCGCGTGACCACGCTCGACACGCTCGGTCCGGGCCGCATCTTCGGCGCGATCTCGGCACTCGAGCAGGAGACCTATCCGGCGAGCGCCGAGGGTGTGACGGCCGGCTCCGTGTGGTGTCTCCCTCGCCACGTGCTGCTGCAGTTGCTCGCGGAGGACGCCCGGCTCGGCGTCGAGGTGCTGCGCATCGTGTCGGGGCGCCTGCACGAGGCGCAGGAGCGGCTGCGCTCGTTCGCCCAGGACGCCGTGCCGGCGCGACTCGCACGCGCGCTGCTCGATGCCAGCTGCGACGGAGAGGCGCACCTGACGCGCCGCGCGCTCGCGGAAGCGGCCGGCACGACCGTCGAGACCGCCATTCGCGTCTTGCGTCGCTTCGAGCGCGAGGGCCTGTTGCACGGTGAGGTCGGGCTGCTGCGCGTGCTGGATCTCGCGGCGCTGCGGCGGATCGCGGGGGTCTGAGCCCCGCCGATCGCGCCGCCGCCGCGAGGACGTGCGCCGAAAGGCGTTCCCAGCGCTAGCGGGCTTCACGAATCGCGTGTTCGCGGCGCGCGCGCGCGGGCCGCGTGCGCGCCGTGTCTCGCGCATTGCTCACTTGCGCGGCGCGTACCAACTCCTCGAACGATGCGCCCATCGCGTCGCGCAGCGACCCGAGATCCGACGCGAGTTCGCGGTCGCCGATCAGTCCGAACTGCAGTCCGCCGCAGTAGCTCAACACGGCGACGCCGAGGCCCTGCTGCTCGAAGAGCGGCAGCTGCGGGATCAGCTCGAGCAACCGCGCGCCGAGCACGTAGAGCGGAAACTGCGGGCCGGGGACGTTCGTGACGATCAGGTTGTAGGGCCGCAGCCGGTTGATGAAGTGGCCACCGAGACGGGTCAGCAGGGTGCCACCCGCTCGATCGGCGAGCTGCGTGAGCAGGTCGATGCCCTCGGCGGCGTGCGAGCCCTTCAGCGCGGCGGTCGCGGTGTGGATTGTTTCGTAGCGGAGCCGTGGATCCGGTTCTGCGATCGGAAGCGACAGGAAGTAGGCCGACACACAGTTGCCAGCAGCGCGTTCGTCGCCGGCCGGCCGCATGTTGACCGGCATGACGATCCGGTAGTCGAGCCGCGTCGTCCACTCGCAGCGTCCGCCGAGAAAGTGATGGAGCGCGCCGCATACGGTGGCGAGAACGACGTCGTTCAGTGTTCCTCCGAGTCGTTGCTTCACCTGCTTGGCAGCGGCGAGATCGAGGCGGAGCCAATCGACGCGCCGATGCGGGCCGATCGGGCGATTGAGGTGCGTCGCGCCCGGGTGTCGCATGCCGGCGTCGATCGCCTGCGCGATCGCGGTGCTGGCTTCCGAGAGTCGCGCCCACGCCGCGGCGGGATCGGCGGCGGCGCGCAATATCCCGCCCGCAAGCTCGCCGCCGAGGCGCGCGCGGCGCGTACTCTCGGCGACGAGCAGCTCGAGCGTGTTCGGCTCGGGCTCGGGCGACCAGGCGGGCGCCGCGACGGCAGGCTCGTCGGCGATCGGGCTCATCAACAGCGTGAGCAGGTTCATCCCCGACGCGCCATCCACCATGCAATGATGGACCTTCGTCACGAGTGCGAAGCGCCCGCCGTCGAGACCCTCGACGACCCACATCTCCCACAGCGGCCGGTCGCGATCGAGGCGCTGCGAGAGGATGCGCGCAACGAGCGCCTTCAGTTCGCTCTCGGTTCCGGGACGCGGCAGTGCCGTGCGGCGCAGGTGGTAGCCGAGATCGAAGTGTGCGTCGTCGATCCACACCGGATGACCTTCGATCGGCGTGAACGCGAGGCGCTTGCGGTAGCGCGGCAGCCGATGCAGGCGCGATTCGACGTGCGCGGCGATGCGCGCGGTGTCGATACCGCCGTCCGCGGTGGTGAGCGGACCTGCTTCGAGGATCGCGATTGCGCCGACGTGCATCGGCGTTTCGCGCCGTTCCCACAGCACGAAAGAACTGTCCTGTGCGCTCAGTCGCTCGTAGTGACCCATGCTGCCCTCGCGTGGACGCCAGCGCGATCGTACGAGCGCTCTGTGCGTCCCGGTATGACGGCGGTCATACCGGCGAGGGGCCGCCGCGGGACGGCTCGCATGCTGGCTTCACCAGGTGTATCGCAACCGGAAGAACACTTCGTCGCGGTCGGCCACGACGGCGAGCGCGTTCTCGACGCCCTGGTGATACGCGTGCCGGCCGACCTGGGTGTCGACGGTGGACACCGGCATCAGCGGGTTCGAACGGAATTCCGGGCTTCCGAAGAACCAGTTCACGCCGATCGTCGCCGAGAAGCTCGAAGTGAAGCGGTAGGTGATCTTCGGCAGCAGACCGCCGGACCCCGACTGCTGGTCGAAGAGGAAGGTGAGGGCGGGTTGCAAGCGATCGCGGAAGTAGCCGGTGTTGACGGTCAGCGTGGCGAGCATGTTCCACGGCCCGTTGGTGGTGAAGCCGCGGTTGTAGCCGGCCACGTACTGGAAGAAGACCTGCGCGTTCAAGAAGAAGGTGCGCTGATCGTTGAGGAAGTTGATGAAGGTCGGCCGGTCCACCGAGACGGTCAGATTGAAGGTGTCGGCCTGCGACACGCCATCCAGCGCATTGACGTCGTTGAAGCGCTGCCCGTCGATCCACGCGCTCTCGACGCTCCAGTTCGACTTCGTGAAGTCCTCCGGGAAGTCGGTCGAGAAGCCCAGCACGTTGCGCTTCTCGTATTGAAGGACGACTTCGCCGCCGCTGTGCCAGAGGAAGTCGGTGCGACCGAAGTTGCCGATTCCCCCTGCACGCACCGCGTTTCGCTGTTGACCGACGATCGTGAAGAAGGACGTGACGACCGAGCAGAACTGGGGCTGCGCCCAGGAACACTGTCCCGGATCGACGCTGTACGCGTCGGTGGGATCGAACTCGTCGGGTTCCGAAGGGCCGTCGGGTATCAGATCGTTGTTGGCGTCGGGCGGCGACGAGAGCGCTGCGGCCAGCAACTGGAAGTTGAACGAGAGTGCGGCCATCTCGGAGCGTAACTGCTGCCCGGCGGACGCACCGAATGCGGCCGGGATCACGAGTCCGGCCGTCGTGCCGTCGACGAGCGGGTCGTATCCAGGCGCGCCCGGTGCGCGCGCACCGGG
>JANLTC010000143.1:0-2697 GCA_031362725.1 Deltaproteobacteria bacterium
AATGACCCGGTGCTGGGTGACGGGAAGACCTACTACTACCTCGTGGGAGATGCCAACGCCGCGACGCAGGTATCCTCGATCGTGAGCATAGCCGGCGCCGGTTTCTTTGAAGGGGGGCAGATCTTCGTCGATGGTGTCGGCTTCGATCCAGCCTGCGCAAACAACGTCGTGTTCTTTGACGACGGAACAGAAGCGGTGCTCATGTCCTGCAGTCCGACGCAGATCGAAGCCGAGATCCCGACCCATGCGGTTTCGGGAAGCGTGACCGTACTCTCCCCGAACGGCGTTTCGACTCGCCAGACGAAGCTGTTCGCAATCGGGCAGCGGACCAACACGCTGCGCCAAGCGCAGACCCACATCAACGTCAGCGCTAGCAACCATCTTTATGTTGCGGATCAGACCCCCCTCTTCACCCGCATTTGGATCATCAACTACAGCTCCGGCGTGGCCTCGGAGTGCGCGAACGTGGGGAACCCGATCGGCATGCCTCGGAATGGAAGCAAGTTCTACGTGGGGACCGAGTCACCTGTCACAAACAACGTCGGGAGTGTTCGAGAGTTGGATGCGAGCTGCAGCCCGCTCGTCAATTGGGGAGCGACGGGCGTCGTAACTGACGACCCGGTATGGGCACGGGCGATGGCGGTGGACCCGAGCGGAAACAATAACGATTACGTCTTTCTGTTGGATCATGCCGGGGACCGCATCCGCAGACGGAAGAACATGGCGAACCTAGACCTTGAACAAGCGTGATTCGAGAGATCACGAGTGGTCGAATTCACTCGAAATGCCCGTCCAGTCGTGGCAAACTTCGCGTTGTCGAGACAACGAACTTTGACACGCGGAGGGCATTTCGAGTGAGCACAAGTAGACGACAGAATCTGATCAATCGCAAGCGGAGAATCCAACACCGGCTTCGAGACATTCGGTGGCGAGAGCAGCCGGAACCGATGTACAAGGCAAGCAACGTCCACTACGACTTGAGCGATCGAACGCGGGGCCTGGACACTGGCGGGATCGGGGCGATGCACCGGCTGGCCCGACACACGGGCCTGATCGAGGAGATCGACCGTCGTGTCCACGTGCTGAAGGTGCACCTTCCGTACCACGAGTCGGATCACGTGCTCGGGATTGCTTACAACATCCTGTGCGGCGGGACTTGCCTGCAGGACATCGAGCTCCGGCGCCAGAACGAGGTGTACCTGGACGCGCTCGGTGCGCAGCGCATTCCTGACCCGACGACGGCCGGTGACTTCTGCCGTCGGTTCGAGACCAAGGCGAGCATCGAGACGTTGATGACGGCGATCAACGAGCGCCGAGTGCACGTGTGGCAAGGGCAGCCTGCGGGTTTCTTCCGTGAGGCAATGATCGACGCGGACGGAACGTTGGCGGAGACCACGGGCGAATGCAAGGAGGGCATGGACATCTCCCACAAGGGAGTGTGGGGTTACCACCCGTTGGTGGTTTCGCTGGCCAACACGGGAGAACCGCTCTACCTCGTCAATCGAAGTGGCAATCGTCCGTCCTACGAGGGAGCAGCCGAACGGCTGGATCAGGCGTCCGAGCTGTGCCGACGCGCGGGCTTTCGCCGGATCACTTTCCGCGGTGACACGGACTTCACGCAGACGACGCATCTCGACGATTGGGACGCGAAGGCGATTCGATTTGTGTTCGGGTGCGATGCCCGACACAACCTGATCGAGCGTGCGGATGCCTTGCAGGACAAGGATTGGACGCGTCTGGTTCGTCGGGAGAAGTACGAGGTGCGCACCGAGCTGCGTCGTCGTCCCGACAACGTGAAGGACGTCAAGGTCATCGAGCACGAGTTCACGAACCTGCGGCTGCGGTCCGAGGACGTGGCGGAATTCCCGTACACTCCGGTGGCCTGCAAGAAGGCCTACCGCATGGTCGTGGTGCGGAAGAACATCACGGTGGAGAAGGGTGCCTGCCGTCTCTTCGACGAGATCCGGTACTTCTTCTACATCACGAACGATCGCAAGACGCCGGCGGAGGAGATCGTCTTCCTGGCCAACGGTCGATGCAACCAGGAGAACCTCTTGGAGCAGTTGAAGAACGGGGTCCAGGCCATGCGGATGCCCGTGGACAACCTGTTCAGCAACTGGGCCTACATGGTGATGGCGTCGTTGGCGTGGACACTGAAAGCGTGGTTTGCGTTGCTGCTGCCGGAAGGAGGTCGCTGGGCCGTCGAGCACGGTCGCGAGAAGCTGGCGGTTCTGCGGATGGAGTTCAAGACGTTCTTGAACGCCTTCATGCGGGTGCCTGCGCAGGTCGTGAGGACGGGGCGACGCGTGATCTTCCGGCTCCTGTCCTGGAACCCGTGGCAACACGTCTTCCTGCGCGGAGTAGATCAGCTTCACGGCCGCCTGCGATGCTGAGCGTCTTGACCTTTCAAAGACCGGGATAGGTAGGCCCGGATGGTGGCAATCGACTCGATGACGAAGCGGAGGACGGTCGGACCGAGGGACAGCGAGGCGAGAGAGCAGAGCGCGGGGCGCTCCGGGGTGCACGTTTCTCTCCCTTGACCATGGTCCCATCGGACCTCACGCCGTTTCGCAACACGCTTGTTTTGGGACTAGGGCAAGCGACCGCACGGGTGTTCCGGAGACCCTCGCGGGAGCGTTACAGCCGCCAAGCGATCGTGGCTCTTCGCGAGACCCGAGATCCCGCTCTCTCGCTGAT
>JANLTC010000166.1:0-10389 GCA_031362725.1 Deltaproteobacteria bacterium
CGCAGCGGCCGGCATTCCGAACGCGACCGCGCCAAGGATCAGCGCGATCAGCGTGGCGTGACGGAATCGGTCGGTGTTCATCGGACTCCCGAAAGGCATGGCGTATGCCACTCCCTTCCCGAGAGAGTTTCTATATCGCGCGCACGGCGCGGGGCGATCCCGTGAGAAGAATGAGGCGATTCCGTGACCGCCCTGCGCATCTCGTGGCACCCGAACAGGAGGTCGCCGTCTCCGTCACCCGAAGGCGTCGGACGCGGGAGGCCGCTCCGAAGCGGCGCGACTCAGTTTCTCGATGCGGTCTGCAGCGACTGCTCGCCGACCCGACGGGCGCGCTGCTCGTCCAAGAACTTCAGATAGCTCTCCGCAGCGCGACGGACCTTCTCGTCGGATTGCGCCGCGCGGAACGAGCGCTCGGCCGCGTCGAAGTGCTCGGAACCGAGCTGCGCGACACCGATCAGAAGCTGCGCAGACCCGCGCCGCTCGGGCTTCGATTTCGCGAGCCCCTTCTGCAACGCGTCGAGCGCCGGCGCGAATCGCTCGCGCTGCAAGTGGATCTGACCGAGCAACAAGTACATCTCGCCATCGGGCGCGAGTTCGGCCGCCTTCGCGAGCGGCTCGAGCGCGCGGTCGTTCTCGCGTGCGGCGATGTAGCAGTTCGAGATCAGCTTGTACGCATCCGCGTCGGCCGCAACGGTGCCAGCCTTGATGGCGTCTTCGATGATCTTCGCGCATTGGTAGGGCTGCTGGCGCAGGAACATCAGCCGCGCGAGCTGGCGGAACTCGCGATCTTCGTTCAGCAGCGCCGCCTGATCGGCGAGTCGCAGCGTCGCTGCGGCCTTGGCGTCGCGCTCCAGGTGATGCTGCACGGCCGCGAGCTGCACCCAGTATTGTTTCTTGCCCGGCGCCATCGCGACCAGACGCTCCAGCGTCGCCGCGACGTTCGGGTAGTCACGCGTTTCGATGTAGATCGCCGCCAGCAGCTGGATCCAGCTCTCTTTTGGCGAAGGCGTCATTTCGACGGCCTTCTTGGCGGGCCCCTGCGCAGCGTCGAATTTTTCCTGCTGCACGAGAATCATCGCCTTCAGGTAGTAGGCGTCGGCCGGCGGGCTCTCGGCCGTCTGGAACCACGCATCGATCACCTCGATCGCGCGGTCGTAGCGCCCGATCTGGGTGTAGATCTGCGCCAGCGAGTAGGTCGTCAGCTGCTCGGTGCTCCGATCGAATGCTTGCTGGTCAATCGCGAGCTGCAACTGCTCGGCGGCCTTCTCCGGCATGTTCTTGTTGATGAAGATGTAGCCCCGGAAGCGGTAGATCTGCGCGAGTTCCGCCGGCTTCAGGTTGCGGCGCTTCGAGACGCCATCGACGATTTCGAGCGCGTCGTCGTAGTTGTCCTTCGCGAGCAGCTCGTTGGCGGCGAGCAGCTTGTCTGCGACCTGCTTGCTGAGTCCGGTGCCCTTGCGCTCGGCGTCGGGGCCTCGCTCGTCCGGCTTCGACTTCGCGCCGGCAGGGGCCGTTGCGACCGACAGCGCGATGACGAGAATCACGGCGACGCTACGAAGACTGAGCTTTCCGAATCCGTCGGGAGTGGCCATGTCGTCATCCTTCCATCTTGAAGCGCAACACCACCTGCTGGTCGGGAGCCTCGGTGGCTTTCCCCTGCTGCATCTGGGGCTGGTACTTCCACTTGTTGACGGCCTGGATCGCGCTGCGTTCGAACACGGAATCGCTCGACTTCACGACGGCCGCATCGCGCACCGAGCCGGCGGTCGAGATCGTGAAACGGACTTGCACCCAGCCTTCGAGCTTTCGCTGGCGCGCCTGCTGCGGGTACTGCGGCTCGACACGCACGAGCGGCAGCGGATCGCGATCCGAGAGGCCCGCGTTGAACGCGAGCCCGCCCTTGCCCGTGCCATCGCCGCCGCCACCCCCTGCGGAACCGAACTCGGCGCCGAGTCCAGCGGCGAGCGCTTCGACGTCGAGTCCGAGATCGATGCCCTCTTCCTTGGCGACCGAGAGTGTCGGCGTCACCGGCGCCTGCTCCGGCTTTGCGCGCTCGGGTTTCTCGCGCTGCTTCTCTTCGATCTCGACCTCGCGGCGGAGGCGAACGAACTCGATCTTCGAGATTGCCGTCGCCGCCTCCGCTTCAGTTCGCACGTTGATCAGCACCCGCAGCGCGCCGAAGAGCCCCGCGGTGAGCAGTCCGCTCAGCAGCAGCGCGAACAGATATCGCCCCAGTGTCGGCACGCTTCATCGCCCCGCGGTACTTCCTGCGCCGATCGCGACCTCGTCGATGCCACCGAGCTTCACCTCGTCCATCACCTGCGCGAGCATCCCGCTCGTTGCGGCCTTGTCGGCAATGACGATCACGGTGTCTTCGGGCCGTTCGATGTGCAGGCGCTCGATGAGCGGTCGCACTTCGCGAATGTCGACCTGGCGCCGGTCCATCCAGACGTCTCCGTTCGGGCGGATGGCGATCAAGATGTTTCCATCCTGTGCGGAGACGGCCGTCTCCGCTTCGGCGCGAGTCACGGTGATGCCGGCCTCTCGCACGAAAGAGGTCGTGATGATGAAGAAGATCAGCAGATTGAGGACGAAATCGAGCATCGGGGCCAGGTCGATGCCGGTCTCTGCGCTCGTCTCAGCTGCGTGTCGGTGTGAACGCATGGGTCTCTCTCAGCGCGAGGAGGTTCCGAAGGAAACGTTGTCGACGCCGCCCTGCCGCACCTGATCGACGACCTGCACGAGCAGACCGGATGCGGCCTTCTGCTCGGCAGTGACCATCACGCCCCACTCGGGCTTCTGCGCGTGCAGCCGCTCGACGTTGGCGCGCACCGCGCGCACATCGACGAGGCGATTGTCCACCAGCACTTCGCCGGACTCTTTCAAGACCACCGAGATGCTGCCGGTCTCCTTGCCGGTGGCGGGCCCACTGGCGCCGCCGCCGTGGCGACCGACCTGCAGGCTCAGCTCCTTCGTGAACACCGCCGTGATGATGAAGAAGATCAGCAGGTTCAGAACGAAATCGAGCATCGGCGCGAGATCGATGCCGGTCGATTCCTCGGTGTCGAAGTGTCGGCGCAGCCGCATGTCAGTAGACGAGCCGGTCGGCCAGGAGTTCGGTTTCCATCCTGGTGCGCGACTGGAAGTAGTAGACCGGGTAGAGACCGGTGATGCTCACCGCGAGACCCGTCAGCGTGCAGATCATCGCGTGCGACACACCACTGGCCATCGCGCGTGCATCGGCGGAACCGCTCAATGCCATCGAATCGAAGACTTCGAGCATGCCGCTCACCGTTCCGACCAGGCCGAGCAGCGGCGAGAGCGGCACCAACACGCGCAGCAGCACGAGGTTGGCGGTCATCGCGGTGTTGATTCGCGAGATCATCGCGCGGCGGATCTGCCGCGCGCACCAGGACTGGTGATCCGAGCGCTCCTGCCAACGCTTGCGTGCCTCGCGCGCTTCGGCTGGAAGTACCCGCGAGAAGTACCAGAAGCGCTCGATCGCAAGCGTCCACATCACGAAGCCGCACAGGAAGATCCAGAAGACGAAGGGACCCCCTTGATCGATGAGGTCCGACACGGCCGACACCGGCCAGCGCATCGCTCCGAGAAGCACCTCAGGCATGCTGTGCGCTTCCGCGCCTGCGCTCGAGGTTCTCGGCCAGGATCCCGGTGCTCTGCTCGTCGAGGATCTGCACCATCTGGCGCGACATCGATGCGAGACCCGCGTTGACGAAGAGCAGCGGCACGGCGATGCCGAGGCCGAGCACCGTCGCGATCATCGCCTGCGAGATTCCGTTTGCCATCAGCCGCGGATCGCTCGACCCCGATTCGGTGATGCTCTGGAACGTGATGATCATGCCGATCACCGTGCCGATCAGGCCGAGCAGCGGACCGGCTGCGACCGCGAGACGCAGGAACGCCTGGAAGCGTTCGAGGCTCGGCACTTCCCGGAGAACTGCCTCGGAGATGCGGAGCTCGACGACCTCCGCGTCCTCCTCGATCGTGTTGGGATCGGTCTTCGCGGAACTGAGCACGCGACCGAGCGGATTGTCTGCGCGCGGTTCGTCGAGGCGGGCGAGCTGGCGCCCCACCGCGATCCGCGTGCGGATCAGGAAGACGGCCTGGTACAGCGCGAGCAGCGCACCAATGACACCGACGGCGATGATGACGTAGCCGACCGCCTCACCCTTCTCGATGCGCTCCATCACGTTCGGCCGCTGCACGATCATCGACAGCAGCACGCCGCGCGACGGATCGACGGCGGCTTCGACGTAGCCGCCCGTGGCCTTCTGCACGTTGGCGGCGAGATTCGTCAGATTGGAAGCCGGCTGCCGCGACAGCACACCCAGCTTCCCGACGCTCGGCAGATAGTTCAGGTAGCGGCCATCCGACATCGCGAGGAACCCGCCGATGCGCACCACCTCGGCGTCGGTCGGAGTTCCATCGGCGCCGACGATCGTGGTCGGGAACGCGACGACCTGGCCGCTCTCGGTCATCTCGCGCTGGATCTCGAACCAGAGTCGTTCGAGCTCTTCGATCGACGGCAGCGACTTCGACTTGCCGAGGCTCGCGAAGAACTCGTCACGCTTCGGGTACTGCGCGCTCAGCAGCGAGTTGTACATCACCGCGGAAGTGTCACCGGCCACCTGGCGGACGACGCCAAAGAGTTCACCGAGTGTCCCGAGTCGCTGCGTCAGCAGACCGTCGAGCTCGGCGAGCTTGGTCTCGTTGGCGTCGAAGGTCGCGGAGAGCTGCTTGCTGCGCTTTTCGGCGGCATCGCGAGTGCGCTGCGCATCGGCGAGCACGGCAGCCTGCTTCTCGCGATTGGCGAGGAACTCCTTCTCACGGCCCGCGTTGGCGTGCGCTTCGATCGCGCGAGCGTTACGGGTCTGATCGAGGAGCTCGTCGAGCGTCGTTGCCGCTGCGGCGCCTCGCGCGAGGCCGGCAATTGCGACCATCACGACGGCGATGCGCAGAGCGCCGTTTCGCATCACGACTTCGCTTCCTTCGGCGCCGACACCGGCACGAGCAACATCTCGGGGGCACGCACTTTCTTGGCGACCGCGATGCCCTCCTTGAAGCCATGCGCGTAGTCGTTCGCGACGACCCACTGCTTCTTCTGCG
This sequence comes from Deltaproteobacteria bacterium, assembly GCA_031362725.1. Taxonomy (GTDB): domain Bacteria; phylum Myxococcota_A; class UBA9160; order UBA9160; family PR03; genus PR03. The sequence continues at coordinate 5,128 of JANLTC010000166.1, forward strand.
CATCCCAGTAGGCGGTTTCGCTGCCATCGAGCGTCTGGTAGAGCAGCGACACGCGACCGACGCGCAGGAACTGGACGGTGCGTTCGTCGGGCAGTTTGGCTTCGTACGCTTCGATCGTGCGCCCGTATTCCATCTCGACCTGGTAGGCCTCGAGGATGCGCCGGTACTTTTCGGAGAACGTGACGTCTGCACGCGCCATCATCTCCTGGAGCGTGGCGACACGCTTTGCGCGCTCCTCTCCGAGGAACGGCACGTCGAGCGCCACGAACTGGTCGAGTGTCGCGAGCATCTTCTGCATCAGCGGAGCGATCTCGCGTGATGTCGATTCGACCTCGAGCAGCTGCCGGTTGCTCTCTGCGATCTCGCCGTCCTGCGAGCGGACCTGGACCGCGAGTTGGTCCGCGTAGCGCGCGTAGCTCTCCGCGTCGCCGAGGGCCTTGCGATACTCGGAGAGCAGCTTCTGGGTCTCGTCGTCGAGCTGGTCGATGCGTTCCTGGGAGGACTTCGCCTCTTCATCGACGGCGATTCGTTCGTTCACGACGGCGTCGAGATTGCCGGCCTGAGCAGGGGCCTCGACCGCGTTCTGCGCCGCAGCAATCTCCGGTGTCAACACTATTGCCAACACGATCAACGGTCCGAGAATGCTTGCCGTGTACGCCATCTTCCCTCTCGAGATTTCGGATGGGCTCACTATAACCAGCGCGATTCCGCGCTCGGTGAACGCCGCGTGATGATTCCCGGCACCTCCGTTCACGAATCTGCGACGAACGTGTGAAGCGCGCCGCGAATGGCTCGCAGCGCTGCTCCAGGATCGACACACGCGTTACTTCACCAATTCGCCACGAAGGCTGCCGGGTTCCTTCACCGGCGTGTCGCCGTGCTGCGCTTGGATGGGTCGGCAATGACTGGCACCCGGCGCATTCTCGTCGCAGATGGCGATTCGCAGTGGCGCTCGCGCATCGCGGAGGCGCTTGCGAGCCACGCCCATGACGTCATCGCGGTGTGCGAGGGACGCGAAGCGCTCGCGTTCGCGAAGCACGAGACGGCGGACCTGCTCGTCACCGAGCTGGTGCTACCGGACATGACCGGCCTCGGGCTGTGTCGGCTGGCGCGGGAAGATGCGGGGCTCGGGTCGCTGGGCATCTTGATGCTCGCGGCAAACGCCTCGGAGATCGACCGCATCCTCGCCTTCGAGTGCGGCGTCGACGACTTCCTCGCGAAGCCCTTCTTCGGGCGCGAACTGCTCTCTCGGGCAGCGGCGATCCTGCGACGAAGCACACCCGGACGTCAGTCCACCAGCCGAATGGTCGCTTCGGAGTACCAGCCGACGGTCGCGCTGCACCCGAACTCGGGATCGGTACTGGTAGCCGGTGCGCGACTCGACCTGACACCGCGCGAGTTCCAATTGCTGTCGGCGCTGATGCACGAGGCGGGACGCGTGCTGTCGCGGCTCCAACTGATCCACCTGGTATGGGGCGGCGACTCGCAGCAGGACGAGCGCATCGTCGATGCGCACATCAAGGCGATCCGGCGAAAACTCGGCGGCGCCGGCGATTGCGTCGAGACAGTGCGCGGTGTCGGCTATCGATACGCCGAGTTACATGAAGGTCGCCGCTCGCCTGCGGCTCGCCACGCGGGAAACGGGGGCGGAGCGGCGGGCGAGTGATCGAGATTCATTGGCGGCCGCGAGCCTTGTGGATCTCGCCGCTCGCTGTTGGCTCGCTACGCGGGACGCTGTCTACTCGTGCAGCGCGAACGCCACGAGCGCGTCGCCCGGCTCCGACCAGCCATGACCGCCCGCCGCGACGACGACGAACTGCTTGCCGTCTTTGCGCAGCCGGTAGGTGATCGGCGTCGCGTTGGCGGTGTAGGGAAGCCGCGCGCTCCAGATCTCGTCGCCGCTCTCGGCGTCGAACGCGCGCAGGAACTTGTCGGTGGTGGCACCGATGAAGACGAGTCCGCCGGCGGTCGCGATCGAACCGCCGAGATTCGGCGCGCCGAGCGGCAACCACATCGGGAACGGCGCCTGATCGCGCGTCGTGCCGAGCCGCGATTCCCAGAGCAGCTTGCCGCTCTTCAAGTCGACTGCCTGGATCACGCCCCACGGCGGCGGATTGCACGGCGCGCCGAGCGGACCGAGCAGCGGCGAGATGCGCAGCCCGTACGGTGTGCCCTTCATCGGCGCGAGCATCTCGGGATAGTGCACCGACGCCACGTCCAGCTTTTCGAACGCCGCGCGCGGCAGCAGCTGCACGACGCTCGGCACGCGCATCGAGTTCACGTACAAGATCCCCTGTGTCGGGTCGATCGAGACGCCGCCCCAATTCGGTCCGCCGGCGTTGCCCGGATACTGGATCGTCGGCTCGAGACCAGGCGGCGTGAAGATTCCATCCGATCGCATGCCGGCGATCTTCTCGGCACACTTCTTCTTGTCCCACGGCGTGAAGCCCCACGCGTCCGCCGGCGTGAACGTCTCGGGCGAAAGCGGCGCCGGATGCGTCGGGTACGGCTGCGTCGGCGAGAGCACGTCGCCCGGAACGCCGCCTTGCGGTGCGGGTCGCTCCTCGACCGGATAGAGCGGCGCTCCGGTCTCGCGATCGAGCAGGAACAGCCGGCCCATCTTGGTGATCTGCGCGACGCCGGCGCGACCGCCGCCGACGCCGTCCACCTGGAACAGTGCCGGCTGCGCCGGGACGTCGTAGTCCCAGTGATCGTGATGCACGGTCTGGAAGTTCCAGCGCACCGCTCCGGTGTCGGCGTCGAGCGCGACGACGGAACTCGAGTAGTGATCGAGCCCGTGGCGCTCACCGCCGTAGTAGTCCGGCGCGGCGTTGCCGGTGGGCACGAAGACGAGACCCCGTTCGGCGTCGCCCGAGAGGATCGACCAGACGTTCGGCGTGCCCGCGGTGTACTTCGCATCGGCGCCGCGCACGGCCGGTGCCGCCCAGCCGGGCGGCACCGGGTCGAAGGCCCAGCGCAACGCGCCGCTGCGAACGTCGAACGCGCGCACCACGCCTGCCGGCGCGTCGGTGCGCTGGTTGTCGGCGACGAGCGCGCCGACCACCACGACGTCGCGGATCACCAGCGGCGGCGACGTCACGTAGTACTCCCAGTCGGGAACGCCGCCGAGTCCTTCGCGCAGCGCGACGCGGCCGTCCTTGCCGAAGTCGCCACACGGCTTGCCGGTCGCCGCGTCGAGCGCGATCAACTCCGAGTCGATCGTGCCGGTGAAGATGCGACTCTGGCACGCGCCGCCCGCCTGCTGCGCCGCCTGCCAGTGCGCGACACCGCGACACACCAGTGGATACGGCCCTTGCAACTTCGTCAGCTTCAAGTGCGGATCAAAGCTCCACTTCTCCGCGCCGGTTTCCGGATCGAGCGCGATCACGCGATTGAAGCCGGTGCAGAAGTAGAGCGCGTCGTCGGTGACGATCGGGGTCGCGTTGAAGGAGGTGCGCGTCTTGCCGTGCTGGCCGTCGGAGATGTCGCCATGGTGATACGTCCAGGCGACTTCGAGGTCGCCGACGTTGTCGCGCGTCACCTGCGAGAGCGGCGACCACTTCTGCCCGCCCTTGTCGCCGCCGTATTCGGGCCATGCCGCGGTGGGACCCGAATCGTCGCGCGCGGCGGGCTCCGGGCCACACGCGGCGGCCATCGCCGCAAGAATCGCAAGCGCGATGGCGGGCTTCGCAGCGGCTCGAAGGCAAACGCTTCGCAAGATGGGCTCCCCCTGTCGGGCAGAGAACCTATCACGGGGGTTGCTGCAACGAATCCTCGGGTGCTAGGTTCATACCTATAGAAAGTCATCTATGCGATTGCTCTTCATCTGCATCGAAAACAGCAACCGCAGCCAGATGGCGGAGGCATTCGCGCGGATCCACGGCGGCGCGGGCGTCGAAGCGTGGAGCGCGGGGTCGAAGCCGTCGGGGCGCATCAATCCGAACGCGGTCGCGTCGATGCGCGACGTCGGTTACGACCTCGCGGCGCACACGTCCAAGTCGCTCGACGACGTTCCGCCCGGTGAATTCGACGCCGTCGTCACGATGGGCTGCGGCGATGCCTGCCCGCACGTTCCGGCGAAGCATCGCTACGACTGGCAGATCCCGGACCCGCGCGACATGGACCCGGACGCGTTCCGCCGCGTGCGCGATCTCATCGAATCGCAGGTGCGCGCGCTGCTGGCGTCGCTCGGAGCGGGAGACCAAACGTGAGTGAATCCGTCACGCGCAAGCTCTCCTTCCTCGACCGCTGGCTGACGCTCTGGATCTTCCTCGCGATGGGCACGGGCGTTGCGCTCGGCTTTCTCGTGCCGGGCGTCAACGCGGCGCTAGAACGGATGAGCGTCGGCACGACGTCGATTCCGATCGCGATCGGACTCATCCTGATGATGTGTCCGCCCCTGGCGAAAGTTCGCTACGAGGAACTCGGCCAGGTCTTCCGCAACAAGCGCGTGCTCGCGCTCTCGCTGGTGCAGAACTGGATCATCGGACCCGTGCTGATGTTCGGGCTCGCGGTGCTCTTCCTGTCCGACAAGCCCGAGTACATGCTGGGGCTGATCCTGATCGGGCTCGCGCGCTGCATCGCGATGGTCATCGTCTGGAACGACCTCGCCCGCGGCGACACCGAATACTGTGCCGGCCTCGTCGCGTTCAACTCGATCTTCCAGGTGCTGTTCTTCTCCGTGTACGCGTACTTCTTCGCGACGCTCTTGCCGACCTGGCTCGGACTCGAAGGAACCGTGGTCGACATCAGCATCGGAGAGATTGCAAAAAGCAGCGGACTCCCCGTGAAGACGATTCGCTACTACACCGATATTGGGCTACTGACGCCACAGGTTCAGCGATCGCCTTCTGGGTATCGGCTGTACGATGCAGGCGTGCTCAACCGTCTGGCCTTTATCCGGCGCACTCAGGCTCTGGGGCTAAGCCTGAGTGAAATTTACGACATTTTAGAGATTCACGATCACGGAGCGCTGCCCTGCGGTCAGGTCAAACAGTATCTAGAAAGCAAAGTGGCCGAAATTGAAGCCCAAATTCAACAGCTTGAACTACTGCGTCGTGAAGTGAAGGGTATTTTGTCCGGCTGGCAAGAGCCATTGCCAACGGCCTACCAAGAACAAACCATTTGCCCCAATCTCAAAAATCAAGGGGTTGTTTAGGGATGAAATACGTTTTAATTATTCACGAAGTCGCAGACTACCCAGCGTGGAAAAAGATTTTCGACGAAGCGGCTGGTCTTCGGAGGGCGGCTGGCGAACGCTCG
>JANLTC010000202.1:0-8322 GCA_031362725.1 Deltaproteobacteria bacterium
CGAGCGGGTCGATCCGTAGCCGGCCTGATTCGAGTTCGCGCAGGATCACGTCGCGGGTGAGGACGGCCATGGCGGCGCACGATAACGTAGGCTCATGCGCCATCCGTACTTCGACGTTCCCGTTCCGAGCGTGATCGGCCACCGCGGTGCGTGCGGCGAAGTGCCCGAAAACACGATCGCTTCGTTTGGGCTCGCGGTGACGCAGGGCGCGGTGATTCTCGAGACCGACGTGCACATCGCGCGCGACGGCGCGCTCGTGCTGATCCACGACGAAGTCCTGGGACGCACCACCAACGGGCGCGGGCGCGTCACCGATCACAGTCTCGCCGAGCTGCGGAAGCTGGACGCCGGCTACCGCTTCGATCCGACCGGCGACGGCTCGTTTCCCTTTCGCGGACGCGGCATTCAGATCCCGACGCTCGAGGAAACCCTCGAGGCCTTCCCGGCGCTGCACTTCAACATCGAGATCAAGGAGCACATCCCGGCGCTGATCGAGGGAACCGTCGCAGCAGTGTGCAAGGCAGGGCGCGAGGACACGGTGCTGCTGGCTGCCGCCGAAGATCCGATCATGCACGACCTGCGCGAGCACCTGCGGGCACGCGGCGCGCGGCCCGCAGTCGGCGCTTCGACCGGCGACGTTCTCGCGTTCGTGCGTTCCGCGCTCGACGGCACGCCGCCGTCGCCGGGTCCGATGGCGCTGCAAGTGCCGCCCGGCTTCGCCGGCCAGCCGCTCGTCACGCGCGAATTCGTCGCGCACGCGCATGCCAACGACATCGCGGTACACGTGTGGACGATCAACGAACCCGCCGAGATGCACCGGCTCTTCGATCTCGGCGTCGACGGCGTGATGTCCGACTTCCCGGAGCGCGTCGCGAAGGTGGTCGCCGCGCGTGCCGCGCGAGGCTGACGACCCGTCGCCGTTCGTCGTCGCGCAGCGCGCGCGGCTGCTCGCGACGCGCGCGCTCGGGCCGTGTCTCGATCTCGCGTGCGGCCGCGGTCGCCATGCGCTCTTCGCGGCACGCACAGGGCTGCCCGTGGTCGCGCTCGATCGCGACGCGTCGCTGCTGCGCAAGCTCGGGGTGCAGGCGATGGCCGAGCAACTCGCGATTCACGCGCTGCGCGCCGACGCCGAGTCGCCGCTGGGACTGCCCTTCCCGGCTGCGCGCTTCGGCGCGATCGTCGTGACGCGATTTCTGTTCCGCCCGCTCGCGCCGCAGATCATCGAGCTGCTCGCGCCGGGCGGCTTGCTGATCTACGAGACCTTCACCACACGACAGAAGGAACTCGGGCAAGGCCCCAGCAATGCTGCGTTTCTGCTGGAGTCGGGAGAGCTGCCGCGGCTCTTCAAGGGGCTCGCCGTGATCGAGTCCGCCGAGGGACTCGCCGAGTCCCCGACGACGCGCGCGTGGCTGGCGGGGCTGGTCGCACGCAGACCCGAGTGACGGCCGAGTCGCGCCGCGGTGTCGCCGTGAGCGAAGCGCGTTCTAGTCCGCCGACGCAACCGCGAGCCGCGCGAGCGCCCAGCGCGCATGTTCGGCGAGCAGCGGATCGCCGCCCAGCGCGTGTCGCTCGATCAGCGGGATCAGCGAGGCGTCGCCCGCGTTGCCCGCCGCAACGAGCGCGTTGCGCACGAGGCCGCGGAACTTCGTGCGACGTAGCGCGGTGCGGCGCGTCGCGACGCGCCAGGCGTCTTCGTCGAGCGCCAACAGCCACGCGAGCGCCGGCTCGATCCACTCCGGTCGCGGCGCGAGACGCGCGCGCAGACCGCCGACGTCGGGCGGAATCGCGCGCCGCGATCGCGTGTTCCACGGGCACACCTGCTGGCAGATGTCGCAGCCGAAGACCCAGTCGCCCTGCCCCGGTCGCAGCGGCTCGGGAATCGCACCGCGCACTTCGATCGTCGTGTACGAGAGACAGCGCGTCGCATCGAGCACTCGCGGCTCGGGAAACGCATCGGTGGGACACGCGTCGAGACACGCTCGACAGCTGCCGCAGTGATCGGGCTCGCGCGCATCCGCGGCGAGATCGAGATCGGTGATCAGCACGCCGAGGAAGAAGTACGAACCGAGTTCCGTGTCGATCACGCAGGTGTTCTTGCCGATCCAGCCGAGGCCGGCGTGGGCGGCGAGCACGCGTTCGAGTACGGGGCCCGTGTCGACGTAGGCGCGCCAGCGGACGGCGCGTTGCGCGAGTGGCTCGAGCGCGTCGCCCACGGCGCGCAGCCGCTCGAGCATCACGTCGTGGTAGTCGTCGCCGCCCGCGTAGTTCGCGATCCGACCCAGTCGCGGCTGCGGCCGTGATTCGCTTCCGGAGTCGTAGACGAGCGCGACGACGAGCGCGCTTCGGGCGCCTTCGAAGAGCGCGCTCGGATCGACGCGCTTCTCGACGTTGCGCGCGAGATACGCCATCTCGCCGTGGTGCCCGCGTGCGATCCACTCCGCAAAGAAGGCCGATTCGCGCGTCGCTTCCAGTCGCGCGATGCCGGCGCGATCGAAGCCGAGCGCGAGCGCCACGGCCTTCACGCGCGCGGCGAGCGGAGCGTCGTCCGACGGCAGGCGAGCGGGGTTCATCGGGCTAGTATGCCCGCCGCTGTCACGCGAGCCTCTTCGCATCGCGGGCGATTCGCGCCTGGATCGGGAGTTCGTGGACTCGCATCACCGCTGGAGACATGGAATGGCCATCGAAGCAGGCAAGAAGGCGCCCGCATTCACGCTCACCGACGCCGCGGGCAAATCCGTGAAGCTCAGCGACTTCGCCGGCAAGGATCTGGTCCTCTACTTCTACCCGAAGGACGACACACCCGGCTGCACCAAGGAAGCCTGCGGCTTCCGCGACTTCTGGAAGGAAATCCAGAAGCTCGGCGCGATCGTGGTGGGCGTGTCGCCGGACTCGGCCGCGTCGCACCAGAAGTTCGTCGCGAAGTACAAGCTGCCGTTCCCGCTGCTCTCGGATCCCGACAAGAAGATGATGACCGCGTACGGCGCCTTCGGGGAAAAGATGATGTACGGCAAGAAGGTCACCGGCATCATCCGCTCGACGGTGTGGATCGGCCCGGACGGCAAGGTGAAGAAACACTGGGCGCGTGTGCCGAAAGCGGAAACGCACCCTGAGAAAGTCCTCGAAGCGTTGAAGGGAACAGCCTGATGGCGGGGCTCGAGTTTCCGAAGGGCTTCCGCTGGGGCGCGGCGACCGCGTCCTACCAGATCGAAGGCGCGTGGAAGGACGACGGCAAGGGCGAGTCGATCTGGGATCGCTTCTCGCACACGGCCGGCAAGGTGAAGGGCGGACACACCGGCGACGTCGCGTGTGATTCGTATCACCGTTTCCCGGAAGACATCGCGATGCTGCGCGAGATGGGGCTCGACAGCTATCGCTTCTCGCTCTCCTGGCCGCGCATCCAGGCGACCGGTCGCGGCACTGCAAATCGCGCGGGCCTCGACTACTACGCGCGGCTGATCGACGCGTTGCTCGAAGCCGGCATCCGCCCGTTCCCGACGCTCTACCACTGGGATCTGCCGCAGGCGCTCGAAGACGAAGGCGGCTGGCCGAATCGCGATCTCGCCGGTCGCTTCGCCGAGTACGCAGAGATCGTCGTGCGCGCGCTCGGCGATCGCTGCAAGAGCTGGATGATCTTCAACGAGCCGAACATCTTCACGACGATGGGATACCTGATCGGGATCCACGCGCCCGGCCGCCGCGAACCGGAGAACTTCCTGCGCGCGACGCACACGGTGAACCTCGCCCACGGCGACGCGTTCCGCGCGATGCGCTCGGCGCAGCGCGATCTCACGATCGGCACCGCGTTCAACATGACCGCCTGCGAGCCAAAGACGGATTCGGAAGCGGACATCGCCGCGACCGAGCGTTGGCATCGCTTCATGAACGAGTGGTTCCTGCAGCCTTCGCTGCGCGGCAGCTATCCCGAAGCGCATCCGAACGGTCTGCCGGAGGGTGCGATGGGCGTGAAGGAAGGCGACTTCGAGCGGATGAAGGCGCCGCTCGACTTCGTCGGCATCAATCTCTACACGCGCACGATCGTCGCGGCGACACCGGCTGATGGCGGCCCGCTGTCTCTCGGGTCGCTGCCGGTCGGCGGCATGGGCGGTGACGCCGGCCCGAAGACCGATTTCGGCTGGGAGGTCTGGCCGAACGCGCTGCACGACATCCTGCTGCGCATCACGCGCGACTACGATCGCCCGATCATCGAGATCACCGAGAACGGCTGTTCCTACGCGGACGGACCGGACGCGAACGGCGTCGTGCGCGATACGCGCCGGACCGCGTTCTACGAGGGCTATCTCGAGGGCGTACACCGCGCGATAGAGGCCGGCGCGGACGTGCGCGGCTATCACGCCTGGTCGCTACTCGACAACTTCGAGTGGGCAGAAGGCTACGAGCAGCGCTTCGGCATCGTCTGGGTCGAGTTCGCGACCGGCAAGCGAATTCTCAAAGAATCGGGGCGCTGGTACGGGAACGTCGCGCAGCGCAACGCGCTCCCTGGCTGATCCACACGGCGTGTCGATGCAAGAACGACTCATCTTCCTGATCGGCTCGCCGCGCTCCGGCTCGACGCTGACGGCGCGCATGCTCGGCGCGAACGACGCGATCTTCGCGCCGCCCGAGACCCACCTGCTGACGCCGCTCGCGCATCTCGGCTTCTACGCGAACGTCGAGAAGGCGCCCTACGACCCGATCATCACGCGCCAGGGGGCGCACGAGCTGGTGCGCGCGCTACCCGGCGGCGAGGACGACTACCTCGCTGCGATGCGCGCGTGCAGCGACACCGTCTATCAGCGACTCCTCGATGCGTCGGGCAGACGCCTCTTGCTCGAGAAGACGCCCGCCTACGCGCTGGTGCTCGACTTCCTCGCGAAGCTCTACCCCAACGCGAAGTACATCGTGCTGACGCGTCAGCCGCTGGCGGTGTGGTCGTCGTACGTCGAGTCGTTCTTCGACGGCGACCACGATGCCGCGCATCACAACAATCCGCTGCTCGAGCGCTACGTGCCGGCGATCGCGCGTTTTCTGCGTGAGCAGCCAGTCGCGCTGCTGCACGTCCGCTACGAGACGTTGGTGAAGGAGCCCGACGCCGAGATGCGGCGCGTCTGCGGCTTCCTCGGCATCGACTTCGATCCGCGCATGGTGGACTACGGCAGCGAGGGCGACGCGCCGAGGAAGGTCGCCGCGGGGCTCGGCGATCCGATCACCGTCGGCAAGGAGACGCGACCGACGACGAAGTCCGTCGCGAAGTGGGCCGCCGAGATGGCGGACGATCCGAGCAAGCTCGCGCAGGCGCGCCAGATCCTCGATCGCCTGCTCGACGAGGACCTCGAGACCTGGGGCTACCCGCGCGCCGGCATCGCCCTGCAGCTCGATGCGGTGACGCCTTCCGGCGTGAAGAAGTCCCGCCCGTGGAACCGCTACGCGATCGAGCGCCGGCTGCTGGTTCGGCTGCGCAAGAACATCCACCACAACGCCTTCGGACGACTGGTGGCGCGCATCCGCTTCGTCTGCGACGTGCTGCTGCGCTGAGGCGGTGCTACCTAGGGCGAACAGCGCTTGGAGGATCCCATGGACCGCGACATCGACCGCACCGAGTCCCCCGTTCGAGCGATCGCCCCCTGGCAGCGCCCCGCCGTCGAGGTGATCAACCTCGCGTGCGAACTCTCGGCTTACGCGCCGGACGACGGCGGCCCGCTCTTCTAGTTGAGCGATCTCGCCGCCAAAGAGTGTGTGCCGTGCAAAGGCGGCGTCTCGCCGCTGCACGGCGCTGCGCTGCTCGTGCTCCAACACCAGCTCGGTGCGGACGGCAACGGCTGGAAGATCGAGCGTGAGCACCATCTCGAGAAAGAGTTCCGCTTCCCGAACTTCGTCAGCGCGCTCGCGTATGTGAATCGCGTCGGTGAGCTGGCCGAAGTGCAGAGCCATCACCCCGACATCGCGCTCGCCTGGGGCAAGGTGCGCGTCACGATCTGGACCCACAAGATCGATGGGCTCACCGAGAGCGACTTCGTATTCGCTGCGAAGTGCGACGCGCTGCTCTGAGCGCCGAGCCCCGCGAGCGCGAGACCGATCAGCGCACCCGTCGCAGGCTCCGGCACGTAGGGCAGCCCGCGGCGTCCCCGATCGCCCGCGAAGATCGTGCCCGGGCTGGTGGGCAACACCGTTTCGCTGAAGAGTGGAGCGCCGATCGTCGTGACGCCCGACAGCCCGAGAATCTGGACCGCGACGCTCGCGCCCGCGACGCCTTGCGCCCGGACCTGCACCTGGATCCCGTTGTAGTCGTGGATCGGATCGAAGCCGTTGATGCGTTCCGCCGAGGTGGAACCCGCGTCGCAGTTCTGGCCCCAGCAGAGCACGCTCACCTGCGACGTAACCATGTCGGTGACCGAGAAGCTGAAGTTGCGGCCACCGACGAGGTTGTGTCGGATCGAGAACGCGAAGGGGACGCCGGAAAGGTCGGCGACCGTGCCGAGCTCGCTCGCGATCGCCTGGGTCGCGTTCGTGTCCTCGCCCTCGATCAGATACTGATCGTTCGAGTTGAACTGGCCGGTGGTCGAGGAGATGAAGAGTTCGAAGCCGGAGAGTCCGCGCTCATCGAATTGGCCGGTCGGCATGTCGAGCGGAAAGTAGGCGCTCCCGTCAGCCGGTCCGCTCACGATGACCACAGCGGAGACGGGGCAAGCCGTTGCGACGGCGAGCAGGCATGCAAGGGCCAGAGTCGGTACGGCGCGGCGGCGAGACGGTTCATACCGGGCTCCGAGGCCCCCGCGGGAGAGCCGCTGAGGAAGTGCTGTGAGGAAGTGGTCAGCGGCTCGCCATCGGATCACCGAGTTTTCAGCCCAGCAGCGACCGCAGCACGTAGAGCAGGATCCCGCCGTGCCGGTAGTACTCGATCTCGGTCGGGCCATCGATGCGCGCGCGAACCGCAAACTCGGTCGTCGTGCCGTCGTCGCGACGGGCACGCACGCGCAGCGTGCGGCCGTTCGCGAAGCCCGTCGCCACCGCGTCGCGTAGCCCGAGGATGTCGAAGCGCTCGCGACAGCTGAGGCCGAGCGACGCGGCGCTGGCACCCGCTTCGAACTCGAGCGGAAGCACGCCCATCCCGACCAGGTTCGAGCGGTGGATGCGCTCGTAGCTCTCTGCGATCACCGCGCGTACGCCGAGCAGCGCAGTGCCCTTCGCGGCCCAGTCGCGACTCGAGCCCGTGCCGTATTCCTTGCCCGCGAGGATCAGTAGCGGAACGCCTTCGCTGCGGTAACGCACGGACGCGTCGAAGATCGACATCGGGTCGCCGCTCGGGATGTGAAAGGTGACGCCGCCCTCGGTACCCGGCGCGAGCTGGTTGCGCAGCCGCACGTTCGCGAAGGTGCCGCGCACCATCACCTCGTGATTGCCGCGTCGCGAGCCGTACGAGTTGAAATTGCTCTTCCCGACACCTTGCTCGAGCAGGTACAGCTCCGCTGCCGTTTCCCTGCCGATGCTGCCGGCCGGCGAGATGTGGTCGGTGGTGACGCTGTCGCCGAGCCGCGCGAGCACCCGCGCACCGTGGATCTCTTCGACGCGCGACGGCGCCTCGCGCGGCATGCCGTCGAAGTACGGCGGCTTGCGCACGTAGGTCGAGGCGGGTTCCCAGGCGAAGCGCTCGCCGGGCGGCACCGGCAGGCCGCTCCACAGTTCGTCGCCGCGGAAGACGTCGTCGTAGGTCTTGCGGAACAGGCCCGAACTCACGCTCGACTCGACCACCTCGGCGATCTCACGCGTCGTCGGCCAGATGTCGCGCAGGTAGACGGCCGTTCCGTCGCTCGCGGTGCCAAGCGGCTCCGTCGTGAGATCGACGTCCACGCGACCCGCGAGTGCGTAGGCCACCACCAGCGGCGGCGACATCAGATAGTTTGCGCGCACCGAAGCGTGCACGCGCGCCTCGAAATTGCGATTGCCCGAAAGCACCGAGCACACCACGAGCCTGCCGCGGTCGATCGCGTCCTGCACCGCGTCGGGTAGCGGCCCGGAGTTCCCGATGCAGGTGGTGCAGCCGTAGCCGACCAGATCGAAGCCGAGCTGTTCGAGATACGAGAGCACGCCGGCTTCCTTCAGGTACGCCGTGACGACCTGCGATCCCGGCGCGAGCGACGTCTTCACCCACGGCGGCGTCTCGAGTCCGCGCAGCACGGCTTTCTTCGCGAGCAGCCCGGCCGCGAGCATCACGCTCGGATTCGAGGTGTTGGTGCAGCTGGTGATCGCCGCGATCACCACCGAGCCGTGTCTCAACGTGGCGCGCGCGCCGTCCATGTCGATCTCGATCGCCGCATCGGCCGCGAC
>JANLTC010000238.1:0-5577 GCA_031362725.1 Deltaproteobacteria bacterium
CGTCAGATCAAGGCAACCTGCCCGGGCGCATTGATCTCAGGCGGCGTCTCGAACCTGTCGTTCTCGTTCCGTGGCAACGACGTCGTACGCGAAGCGATGCACTCGGCGTTCCTGTATCACGCGATTCAGGCCGGCATGGACATGGGCATCGTCAATGCCGGGCAGCTCGTCGTCTATTCCGACATCCCGAAAGAACTCCTCGAACGCGTCGAGGATGTGCTCTTCGACCGCCGCCCCGACGCGACCGAGCGGCTCGTCGAAATCGCCGAGTTGGTGCGGGGCAAGGGCAAGAAGCGCGAGAGCGATCTCGGCTGGCGCGAGGCGTCGGTCGAGCAGCGGCTCATTCACGCGCTCGTTCACGGTGTCGTCGACTTCATCGAGGCGGACGTCGAGGAGGCGCGCCAGCAGGCCGAACGCCCGCTCCACGTGATCGAAGGCCCCCTGATGGACGGCATGAAAGTCGTCGGCGATCTGTTCGGCGAGGGCAAGATGTTCCTGCCGCAGGTCGTGAAGAGTGCGCGCGCGATGAAGCGTGCAGTCGCGGTGCTGACGCCGTTCATGGAGGCCGAGAAGGCCCAGGCGCGTTCCGCGGGCAAGATCGTGATGGCCACCGTCAAGGGTGACGTCCACGACATCGGCAAGAACATCGTTGGGGTGGTACTCGGCTGCAACGGCTACGAGATCGTCGATCTCGGCGTCATGGTGCCTTGCGACCGGATCCTCGATACCGCGGTCGCGGAGGGGGCGGACCTGATCGGCCTCTCCGGACTCATCACGCCGTCGCTCGACGAGATGGTGCACGTCGCGCGCGAGATGGAGCGACGCGGCATCCGGAAGCCGCTGTTGATCGGCGGTGCGACGACCAGTCGGCAACACACGGCGGTGAAAATTGCACCGGCGTTCTCGGGATCGACGGTGCACGTGCTCGATGCGTCGCGCGCGGTCGGCGTGGTGTCGAGCCTGCTCTCGGGCGAGCGGCGCGACGAGTTCATGGCCGTCACCGTCGCCGAGCAGCAGCGCCTGCGTGAGACGCATGCGGCCGGCAGCTCGCGACCGCTGCTCTCGTACGCGGAGGCACGGGCCCGACGGCCCGCATTCGACTTCGTTTCGGCCTCGATCGCGAAGCCGGATTTCTTCGGTCGCCGCGCGCTCGACGGCGCCGACCTCGCCGAGATCGCGAAACTGATCGACTGGACCTTCTTCTTCCACGCCTGGGAGTTGAAGGGCAAGTTCCCGAAGATCCTCGACGACCCGAAGATGGGCGCCGCAGCGCGCGAACTCTTCGAGAACGGTCAGACGTTGCTGCGCCGCATCCTCGACGAGAAGTTGCTGCGCGCGAACGGTGTCTACGGTTTCTGGCCGGCGAACTCCGAAGGCGACGACCTCGTGCTCTATACCGACGCGAGTTGTCACACCGAAGCGGCACGCTTCCCGATGCTGCGCCAGCAGCGCGCGGCAGAGGGCAAGGCGTGCCTGTCGCTCGCCGACTTCGTCGCCCCCGTCGAGAGCGGCGTGGTCGATTCGGTCGGCGCCTTCGCACTCACGACCGGGATCGGTGCCGATGCGCTCGCGGCGCGCTTCGAGAAGGAACTCGACGACTACCAGGCGATTCTCGTGAAGGCGCTCGCCGATCGGCTCGCGGAGGCGTTCGCGGAGTGGCTGCACGCCCGCGTGCGTCGCGAGTGGGGCTACGGCAAGGACGAGCGCCTCTCGCTCGAAGACCAGCTTGCCGAGCGCTATCGCGGCATTCGTCCGGCATTCGGGTATCCCGCCTGTCCCGATCACAGCGAGAAGCCGCGTCTGTTCAGCCTGCTCGACGCACCGGCGCACGGCATCACGCTTACCGAACACTTTGCGATGCTGCCTGCTGCGAGCGTCTCGGGGCTGTACTTCGCGCATCCCGAGGCGCGCTACTTCACGGTCGGCCGGCTCAGCCTCGACCAGCTGAAGGCGTACGCCGTTCGCAAGGCCATGCCGCTCGCGGAGGTCGAGCGCTGGCTTGCGCCGAATCTCGGCTACGAGCCGGAGACGCCTGTTTGAGTCGCGTGCTGGTGTTCGTCACCGGCGGCTCGAGCGGAATCGGCCGCGCGCTACTCGACACCCTGCCCTTTCGCGGCGCGCGCGTGATCAACTTCTCGCGGCGCGCCGGGCCTGCCAGCGAGCATGTCGCGGTGGATCTCGCGGATCCCGCGCAGTGGGCGCGCGTCGCGGCGGTCTTCGAGTCCGCGTTGCGCGACTTCGCGGGGGATCGGGTCGTCTTCGTCCATGCGGCCGGCACGCTGACGCCGATTCGCTTCGCTGGAGAGGGAGACGCCGTCGCGTACCAGCGCAACGTGTTGCTCAACTCCGCCGCGCCGCAAGTGCTAGGCGACTCTTTACTGCGTGCATTGCGCAGCGTTCCGGCGCGCGCCGATCTCTTGTTTCTCGGATCGGGCGCGTCGAAGACGGTCTACGAAGGGTGGTCGGGCTACTGCGCGGGCAAGGCCGCCGTCGATCACTGGACCCGCACGGCTGGCGCCGAACAGGCACGTCGGGGCGGTCAGCGCAGGATCCTGTGCGTGGCGCCCGGCGTAGTCGCAACGGCGATGCAGGCCGAGATCCGCGACACCGCGCCGAACGACTTCCCCGAGGTGGCGTCGTTCCGGTCGCTGCACGACGACGGCGTGCTGCGCGAGCCCACGGCCGTCGCGCGCGAACTGTGGGCGCTCCTCGACCGGGACCTGCCGAACGGCTCGATCCTCGATCTTCGCGACGCCTGACACGTCTGCGCGGAACGGGCATCCAAGCGCGCAACAACGCGGTCGCCCCCTCTTCCGCGCGGCGCCGCAGGAGGTTCTGATGTCCCAGTCCCGTTTCGCGTTCGTACTGTTCCTCGCCACGGCAATCGCAGCCGGCTCACACGCGACGGCCGCGCGCGCCGAAGATCCCGACCACATCGATCGAGAGCACCGCCTGGTGCGTATCGGCGATGTGTCGCTGCACCCGCAATCGCTCGAGATCGGAGCGGGCGATGCGTTCGGCTGGCTCAACTATTCGTCGCAGATCGCAAGCGTCTCGTTCGACGCGAGTGCCGCCGACAAGATGCTCTGCAAGCAGCGTTCTTCATTCCGGCTGGACGGCGATCGCATCGACTCGGGCGACATCCAGGCGCATCAGTTCGTGTCGCTCTGCTCGCTCGCGGCGGGTGCGTATCCCTATCGCGTGCAGCTGCGCTCGGGCGCCGGCGGTTCGGGCACGGCGCCCGGTCGCGTGATCGAGGGCACGATCGTCGTTCGGTGACCACGCGTGCCGCGATCGACGCGACTCCGACCCGTTTCGAACGCTAGGACGGCCCGCGTCCCTTGAACTCGTCCATCGACGCGTTCACGCCGAGGAATGTGGCGATCCAATCGAAGGCGTCGACGGGAAGCATCCGGAGCAGCGGCAGCAGGTGGACGGCAGGCGGCATCAAGAGGCGGCGCTTGTCGCGTCTGATGCAGTCGACGATGCGCGCGGCGACCTCGTCCTCGTCGAGGATCGGGAGCAGCCGCGGAAACCGCGACTTCACACCGCGGAACATGCCGGTGTCGATGTAGTACGGGCAGACGACCGTGGTCTGGATGGCTGGCGCGATCTGGCGCAGCTCGACGCGCAGCGACTCGTCGAACCCCATCGCCGCCCACTTGCTGGCCGCGTAGTCGGCGAGCTTCGCGACACCAACGAGGGCCGATGCCGAGGCGATCGTGACGATGTGCCCGCGCCGCTGCTCGATCATCTGCGGCAGCAGCGCCTTCGTGACCCAGAACAAGCTCAGCGTGTTGATCGCAAAGGTGGCTTCGATCTGGGCGTCGGGGAGTTCGAGGAAGCTGTGTCCGCTGACGATGCCGGCGTTGTTGATCAGGATGTCCACCGCGCCGGCGGCGGCGGTCGTCTCCGCGGCGACGCGGTAGACGTCTTCTCGCTTCGAGACGTCGCAGCGGAAGCCGTGTGCCGGCTGCGCGCCGGTCGCGAGTTCGGCGACCACCTTGTCGAGGTTGTCGCGATGGATGTCCCAGACGCTGACGCGTGCGCCGAGCCCCGCCAGCTTGCGGGCCATCAGCCGACCGATTCCGCTCGCGCCACCCGTGATCAGGACGTGGCGCCCCTCGACTTCGCTCATCTCAGCCCCCCGCGGCGGCCTTCACGAAGGCCACCGTGTCGCCGTCGCGAACCGGTGTCTTCGCACCGCGCTTGTAGTTCACCAGCACGCCGTTCACGGCCACCGCGGCGACGCGCGTGAGTTCGTCGTAGCGCGTCGGCGTCGCGGCGAAGCGCTCTCGCGTCATCCGCAACACATCGGCGACGGTCTCGGCGCCCTCGACGGCGAGCCGCTGTGTGCCGAGTTCCTTCGCCATCGCGTAGGTCAGCTGGACTTCGACCGACATCGCGCCTCCTAGACCCGGACCTGCAGTTTCTCGAGCGTACGAGGCAGCGGCACGCCATCCGCACTCCAGCCGCGCTTCTTGTAGTAACGCGGCAACAACAGGTGCAGTGGGTGTCCCGAGTCCATGCCCGGGAACGTCGATTCGTAGAGAATGCGCGGCGGCAGCGTGTCGTCGGCGCCGGTCAGTCCCTCGCGCAGGTTGTAGATGCGCTCGAGGTTGAAGATGCGCGCGCCGATCTCCTGCAGGTGACCCGACGAGAACTTCGTTCCGGTGATGTAGGTGAGCCACTTCTCGAACCAGAGCATCGGATTGCCCTTTAGATTCATCACGCCGCGCAGCAGCCCACCGGGCAGGTTCTCGAATGCGAAGGCGAGCGCGCGATACGTGAACGAGCTGGGATTCAGTTCGTGCACGGCCTTCGGAATCATCCCGTAGGTGGTGAAGATGCACAGCACCATCGCGTTGATCGCGCAGGCGATGTTCTGCTGCATGATCGGGATGTCGGCCTTGAGCTTCAGGTTCTGCGGGTTGATCGTCAGCGGGCCGGTCGACTCCATGTACATGCTCGCGCCCTGCACGTGGCAACCACCGCGATTGGTGGTGGCGTATTCGACGCCCTGCGCGAACGAGCCGCGCGGGTCGTAGGCCGAGAGTTCGAGGCCCTTCACGTGCATCGCGAACTCGCTGCCGCCGTACTTCGCCGCGAGCCGCTTGGTGCCGTCGGCCAGCTCGGCGCCGAGACCGCGGCGGTGGCCGATGTCCTGGATCAGTTCGGTGACACCAGCCTGCTCACCGAAGTAGAGCTGCGCGTCGAGCATGCCGCGTTCGACCAGTTCCATCGCGAACGACAGCGTCGCGCCGAGGCTGATCGTGTCCATGCCGAGGTCGTCGGCGTGGTAGTTCCACTCGGACACCTTCTTGATGTCGCCGATCTCGAGGTTCGATCCCAGCAGCGCGAGCGTCTCGTACTCCGGACCCTTCACGACGCCGACGCCCTCCACTTCGACGTCGCGACCGCAGGTGACGGGACAGTGGATGCAGCTGGTCTTCACGCCCTTCAGCTCGTGGTCTTCGATGAACTCGCCCGAGATGTCCATCGCGCGATCGAAGTGCCCCTTCTGGAAGTTGCGCGTCGGAAGGATGTTGCGACCGTTGGTGGTGTTGACGATGCCCC
>JANLTC010000255.1:0-16827 GCA_031362725.1 Deltaproteobacteria bacterium
ATCACGCCGCGCTGGCACTCCTGGGTGACGAGCGCGGTGTGCGCAGGATCGACGAGTGCGCGCAGGTCGAGGGCCATCAGCCGATCACTCCCGCGGCGCGCAGCCGCGCCACTTCTTCGTCGCCGAGATCGAGCGTCGCGCGCAGCACGGCATCCGTGTGCTCGCCGAGGCTCGGGAACGTCGCGACCGGACCTTCCGCGACGCGCGATAGTTTCACCGGATTGCCGACCACCAGCATGTCGCGACCGCCGTCGGGGCGCGGAACTTCGATCAGCATGCCGCGCTCGCGCACGTGCGGATCGGCCGCGAGATCGGCGGCGGTGTTGCTCGGCCCCGCGACGATGCCGAGCGCCGTCAGTTCGCGTGCCGCTTCGAGCTTGGTCTTGCCCTGCGCCCAGGCTTCGAGCGCCGGGCGCACGATCGACTCCGTGTTACGCGCCCAGTCTTCGCGCGTCGCAAAGCGTTGATCGCCCACCCATTGTGGATTTCCAATGGCATGAGCAAGACGTTCGAATTGGTGTTCGCGAAACACGGCGACGACGAAGAAGCCGTCGGTTGCGCGAAACGCGGCGCAGATGCCGAGCGAACCCGATGACGCCCAGCGCTCGGGAGCGCCCATCGACCACAGGAACGGCGGCATGTCGGAGACGGCGATCATCGAGTCGAGCATCGCGACGTCGACGACCTGCCCGAGCCCCGTTCGCTCTCGATGGCGCAGCGCAGCTTGCACGCCGATCACCGAGAACAACGCGGTCGCGATGTCGCCGAGCGCGCCCGCGACGACCGTCGGCGGCGGCGCGTCACCGCGGCGGTTCGGTTCGTAGAGACCCGCCATCGCCTCGGCCACCGGCGCGTAGGCGGGCCAGTCGCGGTACGGACTCGCGCCGCGCGCGCCGAAGCCCGAGATCGACAGGTAGATCGCGCGCGGTGCGAGCTTCGCGATCGCGTCCGCGCCGAGTCCGAGCGCGTCCATCGCGCCGGGGCGCATGTTCTCGGCGATGACGTCGAAGTGCGGCACCAGCCGCTCGAAGAGCACGCGACCTTCGGCGTGCTTCAGATCGATCGCGATGCTGTGTTTGCCGAGATTGTTGCGGAGATAGGTCGCGCCGACCTGACGACCGTCCTTGTCGGTGAGCGCGGGCTGCGCGAGGCGCCCCGAATCGCCGCGACCCGGCGGCTCCACCTTGACGACCTCGGCGCCGAGATGCGCGAGCAGCTGCGTCGCGTACGGCAGCGCCTGCATCTGCTCGACCGCGAGCACGCGCACGCCATCGAGTGGCGTGCCGTTCGCCGCGCGCTCGGGATGCCGCTGTTCACCAACGCGCATGGCCGTCTGTCCTTATGAATCTCGCCGCTCGCCGGTGGCTCGCTACGCGGGATCTCGCCGTTGCTGGTAGCGCGCCGCCGTCCGGTGGTGGTGCGAGATCATGCGGTAGCGCCCGGACCGATCGTCTCGCGCAGCATGTCCGCGAAGTTCGCCAGCACCTTGCCGCCGTCGCCCCGGTAGGACGCGCCATGCATGATCGCGAGCGTGCGCGGCGCGAGCGACGCGAGCTCGCGGAGCATCGCATCGGTGCGATGCGTGTAGGGGATGTCGTGCGCGAGGGGACCCGCGAGGCCCGCGACGATCGCCTGCCGCACGGCGGGGACGGGGTCCTCTTCGGCGACGGGTTCCGAATCGCCCGGCTGGAACAGCAGGTCCGAGCAGAACAGCGTGCCGCAGCTCTCGTCGTAGTAGAGCCCGGCGTCCCAACCGTGCGGGAGGTGCGGCGTCGAGAGGAAGCGAAGCTGGTGCGATCCAAGCTCGAGCACCTCGCCGGGTACGAGCATGCGCGGCGCGCGATCGGCGAAGTCGCTCAGCATCACCATCGACGCGACGGGACCGCCCACCGCCACTGCGCGCGGCGCGACAGCGAGCCACTCGTTCAGCGCGCCGCACTCGTCGGGCTCGAAGTGGGAGAAGCCGATCCACGCGAGTCGCGCCGGATCGATCAGCTGGCGGACGGCGTCGCGCGTCGCGTCGAACATGCCGCGCATGCCCGTGTGCATCAGGAACGGCTGCTCGTCGCGAACCAGGAACTGATTGAACTGGATCCCGAACTCGGGATGGAAGGTGCTGATGCGGAACGTGTCCGGCGCGATTTCGTCGACACGCGTCTGCATGGCGCTCGCTACTGCGGAATCTGCAGCGCGCTCGGCAGCGTGCCTTGCAGGAATCCCGCTTCCTCGCCGCGCCGCGTGAGGCGCCAGCCATCGGGCGTGCGCAGCAGCTCATCGACGTAGTACGCACCGACGGTGAACCAGTGCAGCGTGCCGTCCGGGTTGCCAAAAGCCATCGGGTTGTAGACCGCGGTGCGCGCGGTGGCGCGATCACCGGCCAGCACGACTTCGGAGTTGGTGATGTAGTGCACCGTCACCGGGAACGGCGCGAGCGCCTTCGCGAGCCAGGCGCGCACCTCGGGATACTTGCCCGCGATGCCACCGGTCGGCGTGTAGTCGAGATCGGCGTCGGGCACGAAGCAGGTGTCGAGCAGGTTCCAGTCCTTTTGATCGATCGCGCGCGTGTAGCGGATCAGCAGGTCGTTGATCGCGAGCCGATCGGAGAGTTCACGCACCGAGAGATCTCGGGGGACGGCCATGTTCGTAGCTCCTCTGGTTTTCGTTCAAGCCTTGTGAAGGCGCCGCTCGCCTGTGGCTCGCTACGCGGGAAACGGAACGAGCGCTTCGAACTTGCACGGAGATTCATTGTCGATCCGCCGCTCGCCTGTGGCTCGCTACGCGGGAAACGGGCTGCTCACTCCGGGCGTTGGGTTGCGCTTCGTCCCTCGTCAAATCGTGGCGAGCACGGCGGAGCCGTGGCCGAAGAGTCCTTGATTCACGGCGACTCCGACCCTCGCGTTCGCCACCTGGCGCTCGCCGGCATGACCGCGCAGTTGCCAGGTGAGTTCGCAGAGCTGTGAGATCGCCTGCGCCGGAATCGCTTCGCCGAAGCAGCCGAGACCGCCGCTCGCGTTCACCGGCTGCTTGCCGCCGAGCGTGGTGACGCCATCGCGCAGCAACTTCTCGGCGTCGCCCGGTTTGCAGAGGCCGATGTTCTCGTACCAGTCGAGTTCGAGTGCGGTCGAAAGGTCGTAGACCTCCGCGAGCGACACATCTTCGGGGCCGATGCCCGCTTGTTCATAGGCGCCGCGCGCGATCGAGTCGCGGAACGGCACGTCGGGTACCGCGACGCCGACCGCCGAGTCGGTCGCGAAGTTCGGCATCTCGATCACCGTGTTCGGATAGCGCGGCGTGACGGTCGAAACCGCGGCGACGCGCACCGGCTTCGTCGCGCGCTTGCGCGCGAACTCCATGCTGGTGAGCACGACGGCCGCACCGCCGTCGCTGGTGGCGCAGATGTCGAGCAGCCGCAGCGGGTCGGACACGATCGGCGATTCCATCACTTCTTCGATCGCGTAGATCTTCTTGTAGCGCGCGTTCGGATTCGCGATGCCGTGGCGGCTGTTCTTCACCTTCACTTGCGCGAAGTCGCGCGCGGTCGCGCCGTAGAGTTCCATCCGCCGGCGCGCGTAGAGGCCGAAGTAGATCGGGTTGGTGGCGCCGAGCAGGTGGAAGCGCTGCCAATCGGGATCGGTCTTGCGCTCGCCGCCGACCGGCGCGAAGAAGCCTTTCGGTGTCGTATCGGCGCCGACCACCAGCGCCACGTCGCAGAGTCCGGCGAGGATGCGCGCGCGGGCGACGTCGATCGCCTGTGCGCCGGTGGCGCAGGCGCCGTACGTGCTCGCCACCTGTGCGCCGTTCCAACCCATCGCCTGCGCGATGCTCGCGGCCGCGACATAGCCGGGATAGCCGTTGCGCATCGTGTCGCCGCCGGCGACGAACTGGACATCCGTCCATTCGATTCCGGCATCCGCCAGCGCGGCGCGCGCGGCGTGCACACCGTACTCGACGAAGTTTCGTCCCCACTTGCCCCACGGATGCATGCCGACGCCGAGCACGGCCACGTCTTTCGTCCCACTCATGACGGCAGGGCCCTCCACTTCCACACCAGGTACTCGTTGGTGTCGTCTTCGTAGAGCGTGCCCAGCACCAGCTCCATTTCCTGCCCCGCATGGAGCTGGTCGCAGCCGACACCGCCGGCGACTTGCCCGAGCACCACCATCTTCTCGCGCTCGAGTTCCACCGCGGCGACCGTGTACGGAACGAACGGATCGCCCGCCCGGTACGGCAGCGGCGGCTGGTAGCGGTTGTCGGTGAAGGACCAGAGCTTGCCGCGCGTAGACAGCGGCACTTCTTCGAAGTCGCTGCCCGCGCACTTCGGATTGCGACAGAAGCTCGTCTCTTTCGGGAAGAAGTACGTGCCGCACGCTTTGCAGCGCGTGCCGAGCAGCTGCGGAGCGGCTTCGTCGAGCGTGAACCAGCCGTCCACGGCGGGAACGCGGGTCTTGGCGGGAGCCATGGGTTGGGGGGCCTCCGGAAAATGAAACGTGTTCTATCACATCGCGGCGCGGTCGTCCCCCATCCTCTTAGATGCGCCGATCGCGCCCCGCCCAGTAGCGATCGCGGAGGCTTCGCACGAGTAGTTTCCCGGTCGGATGGCGCGGCAGCTCGCGCTCGAAGTCGACCCCGCGCGGCACCTTGTAGCCGGCGAGATGGATGCGGCCGAACGCGAGGATCTCCGCTTCGAGTGCCGGACTCGCTTCGAAGCCGCTCGCCAGTTGTACGGCGGCCTTCACCGTTTCGCCCCACTCGTCGTCGGGGATGCCGAAGACGCCGACGTCCGCGACGGCGGGATGCTCGGCGAGCACTTGCTCGATCTCGGCTGGATAGATGTTCACGCCGCCCGAGATGATCATGTTGCTCTTGCGATCGCAGAGGTAGACGAAGCCGTCTGCGTCGAGCCAGCCGACATCGCCGAGCGTCAGCACGCCCGGCTCGGAGTACGCAGCGGCGGTCTTCGCCGCGTCGCCGTGGTAGACGAACGGTTCCTGCAGGTCGCGGTGACGCGAGTAGAGCGCGCCGGTTTCACCGGGCGGCAGCCGGCGACCGTCATCGTCCACCGCGAACGCTTCCCAATGCGGCAGCACGCGACCCACCGTTCCCGGATGCGCGAGCCACTCGGCTGAATCGACGAGCGTCACGACGCCGCTCTCGGTACCGCCCCAGTACTCGACGAGCACGGGCCCCCACCACGCGATCATGCGTTGCTTCACGAGCGTTGCGATCGGCGCGGCGCCGTGCAGCACCAGCTGCAGCGACGGCGCGCGAAACGAGGCCCGGTCCTCATCGGCGCGTCTCAGCAATCGCACGAACATCGTCGGTACGAGGTGCGTGTGATGGACCTCCCGCTCGCTGAGCAGCGCGAGCGCTTGCGCCTCGTCCCAGCGCGGCATCACGATCATCGGGGCACCGTTCAAGAGGTCGTAGATCGCAAACAGCAGCGGCGCGGCGTGATAGAGCGGGCCGGTGACGAGATGCGGCCCGCTGCCGTCGAGGCCGATCGCGGCGCCCGCGCGGCGCTGGGCTTCGAGTGCGGCACCGAGCGTCGCCGGCTTCGCGCGGCGTACGCCTTTCGGTTTTCCGCTGGTGCCGCCGGTGTACATCATCGTGCCGCCCGACGGGCCGGCGAGATCGAGCGGCGCACCCGACGCAGCCGCGAGCGCGCGCTCGAGCTCGTCACCGGCGACGACGACGTGTCTTGCGCCGGCCGCGCGCGCAACCGCCGCGTGCTCTGCATCGGCGATCACCACCCGCGCGCCCGAATCCGCCAGCACGTGCGCGATCTCTTCGGCCCTCAGGTGGCGATTCACGGGCGTGATCCACAGCCCCGCGGCCATCGCGCCGATCACCACTTCGACCGCTTCGACGCGATTGCCCATCAGCACCGCGACCTGCGACGCGGGCTCGAGCGCGAGGTCGCGCTGCAGCCAGTGCGCGATGCGGCGCACGCGGTCTTCCAGTTCGGCCCAGCTGCGGCGGCGCGTGCCGTCGTCGAGCGCGAGTTCGCGCGGCGCAACTTTGGCGCGCGACAGGATCATGCGCGCTTCCCGATCACGACCAACGCCGAAACGGCAGCGATCGTCGACAGCAGCGCGCCTGGCTCTGGAACTACGACGCTGTTGAAGTAGGCCGCGTAGGCGCCCTCGCCGCCACCACCGATCGCACACAGGAAGGCGACGACGTCGCCGCTGCTCTTGAGCGTTCCGCTGCGCTCGGTCGTCGTGCCGCCGAGCGGCGTCACACGCGACGTGTAGGAATCGCTGCCAGTCAGATCGACCTCGACGTGGACGCCCTCGTCGGTGATCGGGATGCCGATGGAGTTGAGGCCGGTGGAGTCGAGCATCGCGTAGTTGATCGCATCGCCCGCGACATGGAACGCCCAGCGCTGCTGGGGCGTGCCGACGTACTCCATCAAGCTGCAGCTAGCGAAGTAGGACGCGCCGGAACCGACTGCGTCGAAGTCGAACGCGACGCGCTCGCCGGCCAGCAGCGGGACCGGATTCAGGAAGCGTACTGCGTAGGCGATGCTCGAGTTCAGCGCGACGAGCTTGAAGGCCTTGCCATCAGTATCGATGTCGCCGTCGAGATTGGTGTCTCCGTCACCATTCGCGGTCGACGACTCGATCGCGAACGGTGCGTTGGTCGGGCTGAAGGTCCACGGGAACAGCGGATTCCAGCCGGTACCGCCGTCGTCGCCATCGATCCAGCCGTCCTGGTAGGCGGACGCGTTTGCGAAATCGGAGGCGGGACCAAAAGCGGCTGCAGACCCAGCAACGCCGAGCGCTGCCGCGAACACCAACACGATCCGGATCATGTTCCGCTCCTTCCGAGACGCGCTTCGCGCAGCGCCGCGCGTCGAACCTTGCCTGCGTCGTCACGCAACGGCTCGCTGACGAACTCGAAGCTGCGCGGGATCTTGTAGACGACGAGATGCTGCGCGAGATGTTCGCGCAGTTCGTCTTTGCTGACGGCGCGGGGCGCGTCGACGATTGCGTGGATGCGATTGCCGAGGTCTTCGTCGGGCAGCCCGATCACCGCGCAGGAGCGCACCGCGGGATGCGCGTCGAGCGCGGCTTCGATCTCGGCGGGATACACGTTCGCACCGCCGACCAGGATCATGTCGCTCTTGCGCTCGACGAGATACAAGAACCCCTCCTCGTCGAGGTAACCCATGTCGCCGAGCGTCTCCCAGCCATCGCGCGTCGCGGTGGCTTCGGCGCCGATGTAGCGATACGTCGAGCCCTGGCCGCCCGGCGGCATCATGAACACTTCGCCGACTTCGCGCGGGGCGCATTCGCTGCCGTCGCTGTGCAACACGCGGATCTTGCGGCCGGCGGTGGGCTTCCCGACGGAACCCGGATGCGAGAGCCACTCGGTGCCGGTGATCATCGTGCCGCCGCTGCGCTCGGTGCCACCATACGCTTCGAAGACCTTCTCGGGTCCGATCCACTCGATCCACGCGCGCTTCATCCATTCCGGGCTCGGCGCGCCGGTCGACATCACGCGGCGCAGCGACGAGAGGTCGAAGTGGCTCCGCACGTCGGCCGGCAAGCGCCAGATGCGCTGCATCATCGTCGGCACGAACAGCACCCACTCGACGTGGTGTCGCTCGATGAGCGCGAGCGCCTGCTCCGCATCGAAGCGCGACATCAGCACGACGGTTCCGCCGCAGAGCAGTTGCTGCCAGGACGTCATGAAGGGACCCGCGTGGTAGAGCGGGCCGGGCACCAGCGTCGTGCCGCCGGCGCGCATGCCGTTCTCGGCCGCTTCGGGATCGCAAGTCGCGGCGACGAGATCGACGATTAGTTTGGGCTGTCCAGTGCTGCCGCCCGACGTCATGCAGCGCACCTCGCGCGCAACGATGTCGGGCAGCGGCGCATCCGAGACCTCCGCGTCGGGCTCGAAGCCCAGCGGCAGCAACGGGAACGTGTACGCCTCGCCGTCGGGCGCGCCGACGACGAGCGCGGGCTGCGCCAGATCGACGATCGCGCGGCGCTCGCGCTCGGGCAGTCGCGACGAGACGGGTTGCGGCGTCGCGCCGAGTCGCCAGGTCGCGAGGCAGGCCGCAAGGAACTCGATCGAGTTCGGCAGCGCGAGCGTGACGAGCGTTCCCGGCCCGACACCGCGCACAGCAAAGGCGCGCGCCAGCTGGTTGGCGCGGCGATCGAGCGCGGCGTAGGAGATCGCGGCGTCGTCGTGGCGGATGGCGATGCGCTCCGGATCCCGCCCGGCATGCCACGCAAACGCCCGCCCATACGACATCACCGGCATGTCACCGGCCCCAACAACCTGACAGAAAACAACCTGACGCCCGGCACCGCATTCCTCCGCATGGTAAACAACGGCGGCGATGACCGATACCGCGCCCGACTCCCGGCAGGCTTTTCGCGAGCTGCTCGATCTGCTGCGCGAAGTCGGCAACACGCACTTCACGCCGCAGCGTGGCGTGATCGAAGAGGTGACGGGGGCCGAGGCGTATCGCTTCGTGCTGCACCTGCTGGCCGCCGGCACCGAGCATCATCTCGAGGGCGATCCCGCGCGGCCGATGTTCACGCGCGTCGTGTCGCCGCAGCGCAAGCTGCTCGGCGACAACCCCGACGCGATCTACTACTGGGCGCGCATCGACGGCGCGCGCGGCTACCGGATCCGCGGGAACCTCGCAGGCGCTGCCTATACGTCGTTCACCGTGCACGGCCGCGATCCCGCCGGAGGCAGCATGGAGCGCGTGATCGCCGACGTGAACGACGGCGATCTCGTGATCGGTGCCGACGGCGGCTACGAGATCCTCCTCGCGCCAGATCGACACGACGGGAACTGGCTGCGCCTCGAAGCCGACGCGACCTCGGTCATCACGCGACACTACTTCGAGCGCGCTACATCCGTGCAGAACGACCCAGATGTCGTGATCCCGCTGCGCATCGATCCGCTCGAGGATCCCGGTGCGCCCGCGCCGTTCACCGACGCGGCGATGGCGACGCGGCTGCGCGCGGTCGCCGCGCATCTGCGCGCGAATACCCTCGGCATGCCGGCGCCAGCCGATGCGCCGGCGTACCCGTTCGTGTCGCGCGTGCCGAACGTGCTGCCGGTGCCGGCGAGCTTTCGTGCGTCGGGCACCGCGACGCTCGGTGCCGTCGATCTCTACTACGCGATGTCACCCTACCTGCTCGGCCCCGACGACGCGCTGGTGATGGAAGGCCGTCTGCCCGCGTGCCGCTTCGCCAACGTGATGCTGTGGAACCTGCACATGCAGACGCTCGAGTATCGCCATCACCAGACGTCGCTGAATCGCGTACAGATGCAGAGCGCCGCGGATGGCAGCTTTCGCGTCGTCGTCGCACACCGCGATCCCGGCGTTCCGAACTGGCTCGACACCGAGGGCCACAATCTCGGCACGATCTTCTGGCGCTTCGTGTTGCCGGAAGGGCCGCCGGAGGCGATCGCATGCAAGGTGGTGAAGCGCGCGGAACTGGTGCCGCGATGAGCGAAGAGCTGCGCGCCGCGCGACCGCTCGGACTGCGCATCTTCAACAAGGCCGGCGCCGCGCTGCGCAAGTTGGGCGTGCCGCTGGTGCGTCTCGAGCCCGATTCGCTGTTGCAAGCCGCGCGCAAGAGCACGGGCCTCAGCGACTTCGGCCACGACCGCTTCCGCGAGCCGCTAGAGCGCCTCGTCGCATCGCTCGAAGCCGAGGCGCAGCTGACGATGCTCGGTCGCGTGATCGCGCGCCGCGACCTGGTGCGGCTGCTCGAAGGCCGGCTGCGCCACACCGAACTGCGCAAGCAGCACCGCGAGATCGAGTGGGAGCGCATCGAGCGGCCGCTCTTCATCCTCGGCATGCCGCGCACCGGCACGTCGATCCTGCACGAGCTGCTGGCGCAGGATCCGCGCAGTCGCGTACCGATGTCGTGGGAACTGATGATGCCGTTCCCGCCGCCCGAAGCGCGGACCTTTCGTAGCGATCTGCGCATCGCGCAGGTGGACGCGCACCTCGCGGGCGTCGACAAGCTGATCCCCGACTTCAAGAAGATGCACCCGATGGGCGCCGAGCTGCCGCAGGAATGTGCCGCGATCACGCAATACGAGTTCGCGTCGATGATCTGGCACACCAGCAATCGCGTGCCGGGCTACCAGAACTGGCTCGAGCGCTCCGACATGCGTCCCGTCTACGAGAACCACAAGCGCTGGCTGCAGATGCTCCAGTGGAAGGCGCCGGCCGAGCGCTGGGTACTCAAGTCGCCCGCGCATCTGTGGGCGCTCGAGTCGCTGCTCGCCGTCTACCCCGACGCGCGTATCGTGCAGAACCACCGCGATCCGCTGAAGGTCATCGCGTCGCTCGTCAGCCTCGTCTGCACGCTGCGCTCGCTCGCGATGGAAGACGTTGATCCACGTGAAATTGGTCTCGACTGGACGCAGCGCCTCGCTGCGGGACTCGATCACGCGATGCGCGTGCGCGACGAGGCGAAGCTCCCCGAGTCGCAGGTGCTCGACATCCCGTTCCGCGAATTCATGGCGGACGAGATCGCGATGGTGCGGAAGATCTACGAGCACTTCGGGATGGAATACACGGCGGAAGCCGAGCGACGCATGCGTGCGTTCCTCGCGGCGAACGCGGCGGACAAGCACGGCATGCACCGCTACGACCTGTCGTTCGCCGGGCTGGATGAAGCGACGGAGCGGAAGCGCTACGCGGCGTATCAGGAGCGCTTCGGGATTCCGTCCGAGCCGATGGGCTAATCGCCTGGTGCCGGGCGTCAGGTTATTTGTTTGTCAGGTTATTGCAGCGTGCTGGTGGATGAGATGACGGCGGCGCAAAACTCGCATGAGGACGTGATCCGAGCCGGCCGCAAGGTGCTGCGAGTGGTGGGCGAGCTGCACCTGCGCGGATACCAGCGGCTGCGTATCTCGCCAGGCGTCTCCTCGTCGGGTGGGTACTGGCGCTGCTCCGTGACGCCCGCGTCGAACATCAGTTCCGAAAACGGCGCGCAGATGCTCGAGTGGCGCGAGTGCGATGCGCACTACTCGAGCGCCGATGGGCGCCGCTACTTCGGCTGGATCGACATGGCGCGCGCTACTCCGAGCGCGCTCGCCGACCGGTTTCTGCGTGAATTCCAGGAGATCGCGCGCGAGGGGCACGGGCGCGATTGGCTCTACGCGGGTTGGTACGTGGAGCTGCTCCACATCACCTATCCGGACGTGCTGCCCGAGGCCTACGGCGACCACGTCGATTCCACACTCCGGATTCCGTGCGGCGGTCTCCGCAATGGTGTCTTCGTGCCAGCTCCGCCGCCGGGGCCGGGGATGAAGCGATGACGGATCGCGTACCCGAAGTGGTTTCCGACTCCCTTCCAGCCTTTTCAATGGGTAGTATGCCCCGACACATGAAGCTGACCGACTACCACGCGAAGTATTTCGCCCACGAGCTGACCAAGCGCTGTTCCTCGGACAGCCTGGAGAAGCTCGCGGGCGCGGTGGCCGGCGCGCAGGTCGATCTCAACCCGCACCAGATCGACGCCGCACTCTTCGCGTTTCGCTCGGGGCGGCGTCACCCGCCGACACTCTCGTGCTGATCGGCTGTCGCGAGCTACGCACCAACAACTCGTGGAGGCACGACATCCCGTCGCTGGTTTCGGGCGCCGAGCGCTGTCTGCTCTTCGTGCACCCGAAGGACGCGGCGGATCGCGGCATTGGCGACAGGGAGACCGTCGTGATGGAGAGCCGGGTGCATCCCGGCACGCTGCGCGTGCAGCTCACGGAAGACATCGCTCCGGGCGTGGTAAGCCTGCCGCACGGCTGGGGCCACGCGGCGAGCGCTTCGTTCCAGCGGGTCGCGGGCCAGCACCCGGGTGTGTCGGTCAACGACTGGACGGACGAGTCGATCGTCGAGGGCGTCGTCGGGCAGTCGGTGCTGAAGGGCGTGCCGGTGCGACTGCACGGGCAAGCCCGGGGCGATCGATGACACCGGAAGCGTTCTACGCGACCGCGCAGCTCGAACGTCACGAGGTCGATGACGCGACGATCGCGGTGCGGCGTTTCGGCAGCGGTCCGGCGCTGGTGCTGATCCACGGCTTCCCGGTACACGGCTTCACCTGGCGCGCGTTGCTGCCGCAGCTCGCGGAGCGTCACACCTGCTTCGTGCTCGATCTGCCGGGGCTCGGCGACAGCGGCTGGAGCGCTGCAACGGACTTCTCCTTCACCGGGCAAGCGCGCCGGCTCTCGCCGTTGCTGCGCAAACTCGGCATCGAACGCTTCTCGCTGCTCGCGCACGACACCGGTGCCACCGTTGCGCGTCTCGTCGCGCTCGCCGAGCCGGCGCGGATCGCGAAGCTGGCGCTCATCAATACCGAGATTCCCGGCCATCGCCCGCCGTGGATTCCGCTCTATCAGAAACTCACGCGCGTTCCTGGGGCTGCTGCGGTGTTCCGCGTTCTGCTCCAGCGGGATTGGTTCGTGCGTTCGGGCATGGGATTCGGCGCGTTCTACTCGGATCGCCGTTTGTTCGACGACCGCACGCGACTCGCGCCGTATCTCGATCCGGTTCTCGCGTCGTCGCAGCGAATGGCCGGCATGCTGCTCTACCTGCGCGGCCCGGAATGGAGCGTCGTCGACGCGCTGCGAACGCGGCATGCCGAAATCAAGTGTCCGGTGCTGCTGCTCTGGGGCGAGGACGACGTCACGTTCCCGGCGGTGATTGCGGAGCCGATGACGGCGCAGTTCGGCGGGCCGACGTCGTTCCTCCGCATCCCGCACACGTCGCTGATGCCCCACGAGGAGAGGCCCGACGTCGTTCTCGCGTCGCTACTTCCGTTCCTGCTGGAGCCCTGACGATGTCGATCGACGCAGATCGCTCCGTCGCGAACGTGGGATCGGGTGCCGGGCGTCAAGGTATTGGGCACGTGTCTCTCAACAACCTGACAAACCAATAACCTGACGCCCGGCACCTGGTGCCTGGTTTCCGAGACGGGTCGTATCGTTTATGGTGTGCGGCCATGGACAAGCGCACGACCGCCGCTGCCGTCGTCGCCGAGCTGCGCGATGGCATGACGCTCGGCATCGGCGGCTGGGGTTCCCGCCGCAAGCCGATGGCGCTGGTGCGCGAGATCCTGCGCTCGCCGGTCAGGGATCTCACCGTCGTGTCGTACGGCGGTCCCGACGTGGGCCTGCTCTGCGCGGCGGGCAAGGTCAAGAAGCTCGTCTATGGCTTCGTGTCGCTCGACTCGATTCCGCTCGAGCCACATTTCCGCAACGCGCGACAAGCCGGATCTTTCGAAGCCGCCGAGTGGGACGAGGGCATGTTGCAGTGGGGGCTCTACGCCGCCGCGTTGCGACTGCCGTTCCTGCCGACGCGCGCCGGGCTCGGCTCCGACGTGATGACGATCAACCCGACGCTGCGCACGGTGCGATCGCCGTACGACGACGCCGAGCAGCTCGTCGCGGTGCCGGCGCTGACGCTCGACGTCGCGCTCGTCCACATGAATCGCGCCGACGCGCGCGGCAACGGTCAGTTCCTCGGTCCCGACCCGTACTTCGATGACCTCTTCTGCATGGCCGCAAAGCGCCGCTTCCTCTCCTGCGAGCAGATCGTCGAGACGCGCGACTTCGCCAAGTTCGGCTCGGTGCACACACTGAAGATCAACCGCACGATGGTGGACGGCGTCATCGAGACGCCGATGGGCGCGCACTTCACCGAATGTCCGCCGGACTACGGTCGCGACGAAGCGTTCCAGCGCGAGTACGCCGCCACCGCGAAGAGTCCCGAAGCGTGGGACGAGTTCCGCAAGCGCTTCCTCGAAGTCGCGACCGAAGCGGAGTACCAGAAGGCCGTGCGCGAATGGAGCAGCCGCAAGTGAGCGCGACCGGAGCAACGCGGGCGGAAGTCTGTGCGGTCGCGATGGCCGACGCGTTCCGCGGCGACGGCGAGATCCTGGTCTCCTGCTTCGGAACGATCCCGGCGATCGCGGCGCGGCTCGCGAGGCTCACGTTCGCGCCGGATCTGCTGCTCACCGACGACATCGCGCATCTACTCGAAACAGTGCAGCCGGTTTCCGCGAAGCCCTCCGCGTCATCGAACGGGATGAGCGCGGATCCGGTGATCGAAGGCTGGATGCCGTTTCGCAGCGTCTTCGACCTGCTCTGGAACGGTCGCCGCCATGTCGTGATGATCGCGAGCCAGATCGATCGCTTCGGCAATCACAACTTCGCCTGCATCGGCCCGCACGCGAAGCCGAAGGCGCAGCTGCTCGGCATGCGCGGCGCGCCGGGCAACACGATCAACCACACCACCAGCTACTGGGTGCCGAGTCACTCGGCGAAGGTCTTCGTCGAGAAGGTCGACGTCGTGTCGGGCGTTGGCTACGACCGCGCCGCGAAGCTCGGTGCGGCGGCGAGATTCCACGAGATCCGCCGCGTCGTCTCGAACCTCGGCGTCTTCGACTTCGCGACCAGCGATCACGCGATGCGGCTCGTCTCGGTGCACCCGGGTGTCGCGGTGGCGGACGTCGTCGCCGCGACGGCGTTCCCGCTCGAGATCCCGGCCGACGTGCCCGAGACGCGCGCGCCGAGCGCCGAAGAGCTGCGGATGATCCGCGACGTCCTCGACCCCGCCGCGGCGCGCGACCGCGAAGTGCCGTCGTAGGCGCGCGGGTGTCCTCCGCGCTGCATACGCGGCTCTGCGATCTGCTCGGCTGCCGCTACCCGATCCTGCAGACGGGGATGGGCTGGGTGGCGACGCCGGAGCTTGTCGCGGCGGTGTGCAACGCCGGAGCGTTCGGATTCCTCGCGGCCGCGACGATCCGTCCCGAGGAAGTGTCGGGAGAGATCGAGGCGATCAAAGCGCTCACCGACAAACCCTTCGGTGTGAACTTCCTGATGGACGCGCCAGGCGCCGACGTGATCATCGACGCGATCATCCGCCACCGCGTGCGCGCGGCCGGCTACAACCGCGCACCGAGCGCCGCGATGATCCAGCGGCTGAAGGAAGCGGGCGTACTCTGTATCCCCACCTGTGGCGCGGCGAAGCACGCGCAGAAGGCCGAGAAACTCGGCGCCGACGTGATCATCGTGCAGGGGGCCGAAGGCGGCGGTCACACCGGTACGGTACCGACCACGCTGCTCGTCTCGCAATGCGTCGATCTGGTGCGCGTGCCGATCGTTGCGGCGGGCGGCTTCCGCGACGGGCGCGGCCTCGTCGCCGCGCTCGCGTTCGGCGCGTCGGGCGTCGCGATGGGCACGCGCTTCCTGCTCACCGCCGAGAGCCCCGTGCCGAAGCAGACGACCGATCGCTATCTCGCCGCGGCCGTCGACGACGTGCTCGTGACCAAGCAGATTGACGGTCTGCCGCAGCGGGTCGTGCGCAACGAACTCGTCGATCGCCTCGAGTCGGCACACGGCGTCGTGTCGCTGTTGCTCGCGTTCCGCAGCGCGCTCGCGTTCCGCAAGGTTTCGGGTGCGTCGCTCGGCGACCTGCTGCGCTCGGGCTTTGCGATGCGCAAGAGCGAGAAGCTCACGCGCTCGCAGATGCTGATGGCCGCGAACGCGCCGATCCTCGCGAAGACGGCAATGACGGACGGCGACCCGGTGCACGGCTATCTGCCGAGCGGCACGGTGGCGGGAGTCATCGCCGATCGCCCGACCTGCGCTGAACTGATCGAGCGCATCGTCGCCGAAGCCGAAGCCACGCTCTTGCGCCTCGCCCAATAAAACGATCGGAGAAGCCGCATGCCCATCGACGTCCGCAGAGAAGATGGCATCACCGAAGTGTTGCTGAACCACCCGCCAGTGAATGCGCTCGATTCCCATGGCTGGTTCGAGCTCGCCGAGAAACTGCGCGCGATCGGTCGCGATCCGGCGTCGCGCGTCGTGCTGCTCGCTGCGGAAGGTCGCGGCTTCTGCGCGGGCGTGGACATCAAGGAACTCGCGAAGGACGGCAAGCTGATCACGCAGGTGAATCGCGGCTGCTACGAGGCGTTCGCGGCGATCTACGAGTGCGAGGTTCCGGTGATCTCCGCCGTGCACGGCTTCTGTCTCGGCGGCGGCATCGGCATGGCCGGCGCCTCGGACATCGTGATCGCCTCCGACGACGCGACCTTCGGCCTGCCCGAGATCGACCGCGGCGCGCTCGGCGCGGCGACACACCTCTACCGGATGTTCGGCATGCAGAAGACGCGGCGCATGCTCTACACCGGCGAGCCGATCACCGCACAGGAGGCGCTGCGTCTCGGCGGCATCGAGAGCGTCGTTCCGCGCGCCGAACTGCGCAGCGCGGCGCGCGCGCTGGCCGCGAAGGTCGCCGGGAAGAGCCCGAAGGCGATGCGACTCGCGAAGTGGTCGCTGAACGGCATCGAGCTGCTCGACATCAAGAAGAGTTATCGCTTCGAGCAGGGCTTCACGCTCGAGCTGTACACGTCGCCGGATTCGCAGGAGGCGCGCGACGCGTTCGTCGAGAAGCGGGATGCGAAGTTCGGGGACGAGCCCAAGCGCTGAGCGCCGCGCAGAGCGATCACGTTTTCGGCGCAGGATCTCCCGCGGCAACGCGACCGGTGCGCCAGCTCGCGAGAAGCGCGGTCGCGAGGCCGAGCAGCACTTCGTCCGCGAACGGAATGAAATCCGGCACGACGAGATCGACCGCGAAGAGCGCGGCGGAGAGCACGAACAGCACCGGAAAGCGCAGCCGCGCGAGGCGCGCGACGAACCAGCCGACGAGAGCCGAGCGGGGCATGCGCATCGGGCCAAGCTAGCGTCCGGCGGCGCCCCGATGAACTTCGCTCGCCTTCGCTCGCTGCGCGCTCCGCCGTCCCGATGAACTTCGCTCGCCTTCGGCTCGCTGCGCGCTCC
>JANLTC010000271.1:0-25711 GCA_031362725.1 Deltaproteobacteria bacterium
ACCCGCACGCACAGGTGACGGTGTTGCGCTGCGCGTGGCTGATGGGGCCGACCTACTTCGACAACGTGGTGCGCCACTTCGCGCGACCGATCGTGCCGACGCTGCTCGGCTACGACCCGCTGCTGCAGTTCGTGCACGAGGAAGACTGTCTCGATGCCTTCGAGCAGGCGGTATTGGACGCCCACCCCGGCATCTTCAACGTGGTTGGCTCCGAGGCGTTGCCGCTGTCGACGATCCTGCGTCTGTCCGGTGTTGCGACTGCACCGCTGCCGGCGCCGATCCTCTATCGCCTCCGTGACCTGGCGGCTCGCGCGGCCACTGGCGATCCGCCGGCGGCGTTCTACGACTACTTGAGATGGACATGGGTGGCCGACGGGGAGCGCGGCTACGCGGCGTTCGGCGAACCAGCCTACACGTCGCGCGAATCCTGGATCTCGTTCATGTCGTCGCGCCGGCTGCGGCAGTACCGCTAGCGGTCGACCCCGTGAATCAAGGAATGCGCAGCAACCTACGATCGACGAGGGCATCGCATCGCAGCCAGCGCGGCGGAATCCCCGTCGCATCGGGAGGTCTCGCGCGTGAGTGAGCAGGACGGCGATTTCGGCGCGCCGGGCGCTGCGCCCGGACATGCACCGGTCCTGAGCGATGCGCTCGATGCATTGCGCGACCGACTCGGCGAGCGCTTCCTGCCCGCGAGTTCGCTCGGAGTCGACTGGATGGCGCTCTACGAATCGTTGCGGCGGCGCTTCGCTTCAGCGGGCATGCGCGATCTGTCGGCCGACATCGACGACTTCGGCATGGACGCAGACGCGATCGCCAGCGCGCGGCCGTGGCTCGACCTGCTCTACGACCGCTGGTGGCGCGTCAGCGTGTCGGGGGCGGCTGACGTACCGCGCGGGAGACCAAGCTTGTTCGTCGCGAACCACTCAGGCCTGTTGCCTTGGGACGGGCTGATGATCGTCAGCGCTCTCCAGCGACACCAGCCCGCTGCTCCTCGCGCTCGCTTCCTGGTCGCGGATTGGCTCGCGACGTTGCCGTTCGCGCAGCCGTGGATCACGCGGCACGGGGGTGTCCGCGCCTGTCGGGAGAATGCCGAGCGATTGTTGGACACCGGTCGCTCGGTGATCGCATTCCCGGAAGGCGCGAAGGGAGCGACCAAGGTCTTTCGCCAGCGCTATCGCGTGCAGCGTTTCGGCCGGGGCGGCGTCGTCCGGACCGCTCTTGCGCTGGGCGTGCCGCTGGTGCCGGTCGCGGTCGTCGGGGCGGAAGAGGCGCATCCGGTGCTCTTCAAGTTGGAGACGGCCGCGCGCGCGCTCGGGCTTCCCTTCATCCCGGTGACTCCTACGTTCCCAGCACTGGGGCCACTCGGGATGGTGCCGCTGCCGACGAAATGGTCGATTGCGTTCGGCGCCCCGATCGAGACCGTGGAGATTGGCCCCGCGGCCGCCAATGACGAGATCCTGGTGTGGCGCATGACCGAGGAACTGCGCTCGCAGATTCAGTCGATGGTCGAGGCGGGCGTTCGCGAGCGCTCCTCCGTCTGGCGCTGAGCGCCAGCGCATGAGCTCGCGTCACCGCCCGACGACGGCGCGCTAGTGCTCGCTCGGCTCGAACGCGCGAGATTCCGCCCCACTTCGCTCGGTTGCAGGCGGCTTCACGTTCTCGTGCGGGCGTGCGCCGAGTTCCTCGAGAACGCGGTCGAGGCGCTGCTCGAGAGCTTCCAGATCCGAGCGACGCGGCAGGTCGAGGGCACGCAGCACGCGTTCGAGCGCTCGCTGCACGAGGCGGTCGAGGTCCGGTGACGCGAGCGCAATCCAATCGGGACGTCGTCCCGCGGCGAGTTCGCGCGGCGACAACAGCTTC
Source organism: Deltaproteobacteria bacterium (assembly GCA_031362725.1). Lineage (GTDB taxonomy): Bacteria > Myxococcota_A > UBA9160 > UBA9160 > PR03 > PR03. The sequence continues at coordinate 1,864 of JANLTC010000271.1, forward strand.
TTCATGTTGCGCTGCAGCTCTTCGAAGCCTTCCGACGCATCTCCAACGCGTCGCTTCAGCGCGCTGTAGAGTACGTCGCCACTGCGCTGGATCAGATCGGAAAGGACGGTGCCCGGCACGCGTCGATTGGTCCGCTCGGTGTCGACGAGGATCTGCGACAGCGTGACGGAGGTGATGTCCTCGCCCGTCTCGTTGTCGATCACGCGCACTTCGTCGCCGGCTTCGATCAACTCGGCGATACCCTTCAGCGTGATGTAGCGGCTCGTCGCCGTGTTGTAGAGCTTGCGGTTCGCGTAGCGCTTGATCAGGGTCGCGCCGGATTGCGAATGGGGCGACGTTTCCACGGCGACGTGTTCCTCGATTGCGAATGGGGGCGCGCAATCTAACGAAACGGTCGTGGCGGGTCAGCCCTTCACCGGGACCCGCTGGATCCGGACCCGCGGCTCGCGCGGGGAAGGCCGCGCAATGCCCGACGGCCGCGAATCGAGCGGTGTCTGCTCGCGCGACGACGCGCTACTGCGCGTGCCAGCACCCGGCGATGGCTTGCACGCTTCGGGCTCGCTGCGTTCGCTGTGGGCCGGGCGAAGTCCGAACTCCCAGAGGATCTCGCGCACACCGAGAAAGGCGCGCAGCACGGCGCGCGCTTCGGGGTCGTCGCGACCGCGGGTCTCCCAGCGTTCGATCTCCGCGTCGAGCACGTGCGCCACCGCATCGAGCCATGGCGCCCCGCTGCGTCCAGCTCCGGCTTGCAGCTGCGCTGCAATCTGGTCGAGCCAAGCGCTCGCGCCCGCAATCGCAGCATGCGCATCGGCGGGAGCACCCGTCGCCGCAAGCGACGCGGCGTCGACCAGTGCACGCAACGCGAGCGCGCCCTCCGCCACTGCCGCGAGTCCGTGTTGGCGCGCTCGGGCCATCGCCTCGTCGGCGCTGCGCGGCGGCGGCGCAGTCTTCGTTCCGCTTTCGTGATCTCGATCCGTCATCTGTTCTCTCTCTCCTCGCGCCCGTTCCGCTCGGCCTCGATGATCAGATCCGCGACGCGCGCGAGACCCTCGAGGTCGTGCACGTCGCCCGAAAGCTCGGGAACACATCGCACGAAGCCGCCCATTCTTGCAACGCGCGCGGTGAGTTCCGCGATCGACTCGGCGTCGGCTCGCACCAACGCAGCGTAGCCATCGGCCGCGGCCAGCGCAGCGCGCGCGGCTGCCTCGGCGGGGAACGCCGCCCCCTCGGAACTTGCAAACGCGGCGGCGAGGGCGCGCTGCGCTTCGGACGCACACTCTGCCGTGGGAACGCGATCCGGTGTCGATTCGCCACTGGGCCAAGTGTGGATGCGGTTCACCACCACGCCCGCGAGCGGAACGCCGGCCGCGCGGAGGCGCTCCAGCATCCCGAGCGCGTGGCGCGTCGACTGGGTTGCGGGCGACGCCGCCAGCACGAACGCGGCATCGGGTCCGACCAGCCGGGCCTGCACCTCGCGCGCGCGCTCGCGGAAGCCGTCGGACATTCCTTCGAAGGCGAGCAGGAACTCGGAGATGTCTTCCAGGAACGCAACGCCTGAAACGCGCTCGACGAGTCGCAGCACGCGTTCGCTACCCCGCTGGAACATCCGCACGCCGAAGCGGCCCGCAGCAAAGGCAGGATGCAGCAGGACCTGCACCAGTCGACTGTCGAGGAACTCGACGAGACGTCGGGGCGCTTCGAGGAAGTCGAGCGCGTGTTGTGAGGGCGGCGTGTCGACGACGATCAGGTCGAAATCGCGTCGTTCGGACAGCTCGAAGACCTTTTCCATCGCCGAATACTCGGCGCTGCCCGCGAGCGCATCGGAGACGTGCTGATAGATCCGGTTGCCGAGGATGCGATCGCGGGCCTCCTCGGAATCGGTGAAGCGCGCGACGAGTTCGTCGAAGGTGCGCTTCATGTCGAGCATCAGCGCGGCGAGGCGTCCCTCCGGCGGCACGCCCAGCGCGGTGAGGCGCGCGCGCGGAAGATCGGTCGGTTGGTTGCCGAGATCGGCGATGCCGAGCGCATCGGCGAGGCGCCGAGCCGGGTCGATCGTCAACACTGCCGTGCGTCTACCGAGGCGCGCACCTGCGAGCGCGAAGCTTGCGGCGAGCGTGGTCTTGCCGACGCCGCCGGTTCCGACACACACGATGATGCGTCGATCGCGGACGAGCGCGACGGGAGTCTCCGCTGCGCTCACGCTGGCGGTCCCTGCGGAGGCAGCGCGAGTGCTTCCGCGAGCGACGCCAGGTCGCCGGGACCGTGTACGCCGCGTTCCAGGCGCGGGAGCACGACGAGCCCGAGCTTCGTCGTGTCGGCCAGCACCCGCATCCAGCGGGCATTCAGTTCGTTACGCGCGCGCAGATGCGCCGCACACGCGGCCAGCGTGGACGGTGACGGCGCGCCGGGCACGACGAGATCGGCGGGCAGCCGCGCGAGCCGAAGATCGAGATCCTCGAGGCCAGGTGGGAAGGGCGCGGTGGTCACGGCGTTCACGACCACGCGGTCGACGGCGACGCCCACCTGATCGCGCAAGCGCGCGACCAGTTCCGCCGTCTCGCGCACCGGGAGTTCTTCCGCAAGCGAGACGGGCAACAGCGCGGTGCGTTTGGGATCGCGGACCATCTCCTCGACCCAGCCTGCGTGGCGACGAAGCGGGCCCGTGCGCACCGCCGATCCCACCACGCGCGGAACGTCCAGGAAGGTGAGTCCGTGCCCGGTCGCGGGCGCGTCGACCACGATCAGATCGAAGCGCGGTTTCCCGTTGTCCAACCGCATCTGCTCGAGATGCCAGATCTTCCCGAGCGTGATCAACTCGCGCCAGCCGGGCGCGGCGTCCATCAATTGCCGAAACGGGCGGCTGCCGAACACGCGTTTAACCAGACCACGCAAACCGATCTGCAGTCCCAGGTATTCGGCGAGCGCCTCGTAGGGATCGATGCGCATCACGCGCAGGTTCTTGCGCAAGTCGCGGCCTTCGTAGCCGACGGGACCCGCGCCGGGCGCGAGCAGGGTGGGGATGTGCTCGTCGAGCCCGACCTCGGCGACCAGCACACGACGTCCGGCTGAAACCGCCGCGATCGCGAGCGCGGCCGCGACGGTGGTCTTGCCCGTACCGCCCTTGCCGGTGACGACGACGAGCCGGCGATCTAGCAGCGCGGGAAGGGGCACTCGATTCCGGGGATGTGGCACCGCATGGCGGGGCCAGGATGGCCGGCGGCTAAAGACGTGCGCCGGCACGTCCGAAACCAACCTGGGCAGAAGCGAACGCGACCAGAAGCGACACAGTCCCGGCGAAACAACCGGCCTTTCTATAGCAAATGCATCCCCGGCCCAACGGCCCACGCACCGCATCGAGGCAGTCTTGATCCTCACCTGTGAGCGCTGCGAAACGCGCTTCCGCCTGGACGAGAAGCGATTGCCGGCGGGCGGTGCGCGTGTCCGATGTTCGCGCTGCAAGCACGCGTTCTTCGTGAATCCCGGCGGTGCGCCTGCCGCTGACGTCGTCCACCAACTGGCCGAAGCCGCCGTGTCACATACGCATCCGCCCGCGCCCGCACCCTCCTGGGATCTCGAAGAAGACGTGAGTGGCCGCACCGCCCAGTCGGTCCACAACGCACGCACACCGGTCGCCCCCGAACCCGGCGCGGCGGACTTCGAGGAAGAGAGTGACTGGCGCTTCGAGGACGAGATGCAACTCGGCGACACGGGCGCGTCGCTCGATCTGCCGAATGGTGAAGCACCGACGCCCCCGAGCACGGATCCGAACGAGGGTTCCTTCGCCGAACTCGGCGACCCGGAGAGTTGGGATCTGCTCTCGAGCCCCGCGCCGGATCCGGCGTCACCGGTGGCTGCGCGGCCCGCGATGCCAACGCCGATGCCGATCGAACGGGGTGGGGCGAAGGCGGCCGTGTCGGAGCCGCGCGATCCCGCCCTGGACATCGCGGTCACGGCAGGCGCCGTCGCAGCGTTGCCGATCGTGCCCCGCTTCGACCTTCCGCCGGCGCTGCGCGGGGGCGCCTGGGTCGCGCTGGCCCTGCTCGTCGCGCTGGCGACCTGGACCAACATCGCGCGGGTGGCTCCGACAGACCGAACGCAGCTAGGTGTCGTTTCGCTCGGTGCGTTGGAGCTGAATTCGTTGTACGCGCATCCAGTCGAGAACGCGGCGGTCGGTGAGATCTGGGTCGTGTCCGGCGAACTACGCAACCCGAGCCGAGATTCGCAGACGGTTGGTGCGAATCTCGCCGTGTCGCTGCTCGATCGCGCGGGTGCACCGATCGGCGTTGCCAGGGCGACGCCGCGCGCAGCTCTCGCAGCCGAGCGACTGCGCGAAGAAGATCCGCAGCAGCTGCGGACGGAGTTGGACGCTTCGGCCGCACGCTTCGCGACGCAGGTGCTGGCACCAGGTGCGTCCGTTGCAGTCGACGCGATCTTCGCGACGCCCGCACCCGAAGCCGCGCGCTTCGTCGTCGAGGCGCGACCGGTGAACTAGGGCTGGGGGCCGCGGCGATCCGAACCCTCGTCGGGTTTGGTCGGCGTCACATCGATCTCGTCCTTGCCCGAGATGCCCGTCTTGAAGTTCTTGATCGCCTTGCCGAGACCCGAACCGATCTCGGGAAGCCGCCGCGCGCCAAACAGCACGACGACGATGGCAAGGATGATCAGGAGTTCCGAAGCTCCGAGGCCGAACACTGTGGTGTCTCCCGGTGGAGCGAAACGATCCGGCAAGGGTGCCCCTCGCGGTGGCCGGGGTCAACCAGCCCGACTGCGCGTTCGGGTGCCGCGGCTAGAATGCGCCGCCATGTCGATCTTCAAGGCGTACGACATTCGCGGCGTGGTTCCCGACGAGATGCGCGCCGAAGACGTCCATCGAATCGGTCGGGCGGTGGCGCGCTGGCTCGGAGGCGCCGAGCTGGCGGTGGGTCGAGATGCGCGCCGCAGTTCGCCCGAGTTCGCCGAAGCGCTCGTTCGCGGCATCAATGACGAAGGGGTTTCGGTCGTCGACATCGGCCTGGTCTCGACGCCGATGCTCTACTTCGCAGTCGACCAGATGGCGCTCGCCGGCGGCGTGATGATCACGGCGTCGCACAATCCGGCCCGCTACAACGGGCTCAAGATCTGTCGCGAGAACGCGATCCCGGTCGGCGGCGACTCGGGCCTTTCGGAGATCGAGAAACTCACCGCCGTGGTGACCGGTGAGGCGCATGCGCCGCGCGGCTCCGTGCGCAGCGCTGACGTCCGCGACGCCTACGTGCGCAGAACCGCCTCGGTCGGTGGCCGCTGTCCGAAGCTGCGAATCGTCGTGGACTGCGGCAACGGAATGGCGTCGGTGGGACTCGAGCGGCTGCTGCCTGGATTGCCGCTCGACGTCGAACGTCTCTATTTCGAACCCGACGGCACGTTTCCGAATCACGAGGCCGACCCGCTGAAGCGCGAGAACCTCGAAGATCTGATCGCCGCCGTGAAGCGCAGCGGTGCCCAACTCGGCGTCGCATTCGACGGCGATGGCGACCGCGCGATGTTCGTCGATGACACCGGCGAGCCGATCAGCTCCGATCTGATCACCGGGTTGCTCTCGCGTTCGCAGCTGCGCCGCCACGGCGGCAAGGGGCTGGTGCTCTTCGACCTGCGCTCGAGCCGCGCGACGGCCGAGGCGATCGCGGCCGCAGGCGGTACGCCGAGCATGTGCCGGGTAGGGCACGCTTTCATCAAGGCGCAGATGCGCGAGAGTGGCGCGATCTTTGCGGGTGAGCTGTCGGGTCACTTCTATTTCCGCTTCAGTCCGACGCTCGTGTACGACGATGGCACGGCCGCGCTGGTCGCGCTGCTCGACGTGCTCGCGGAAACGGGAGAGCCACTCTCGGAACTGGTGCGACCGCTGCGACGCTACGCCGCCAGTGGTGAACTCAACCGGCACGTCACCGACCCGGCCGGGCTGTTCGCGGCGCTCGAAGCGGATCATGCGGGCAAGGCGGAGATCTCGAAACTCGATGGGCTGCTGGTCCGCTATCCCGAGTGGTGGTTCAACGTGCGCACTTCGAATACCGAGCCGGTCGTGCGGCTGAATCTCGAGGCCGCGAACGAGGCCGCGATGTGCTCGCACCGCGATGCGTTGCTTGCGCAGATCGCGAACTTCGCGCGCTAGGCGAGTCCGTCATGCGACGTCGAGGTGCTTCGCCAAAAAGCTCCACATCGTCTTCAGGCCCGCGCCGGGCAGATCGTTGTGACCGCATTCGAACCATGCGATCTCCTTGGGGTCGCCCGCGGCGGCGTGCAACGCTTCGGCCGCGGCTCGCGGGATCCGCTCGTCGCGTGTTGCGTTCACGAACAAAAGGGGTCGCGGTGCAAATGCGCCGATCCGCGCGGCCGGGTCGAAGTCCGGCGGACCGATCCCGGCACCGCCGAGCGCGAGCGCTGCGGCGCGCGGGCGCGGATCGGTCGGGCAGAACAGCGCGCCGAGGATCGCGCCGAGGCTGAATCCGGCATACGCGACGCGCTGCGAATCGAGTTCGGGGAATTCGGCGAGCGCGTCGAACGCGCGTCCGAGATCGGTGATGGCTTGTCGCGAGAATTCGCTCCAAAGAGCGATCGTGTCGGAGTGCGCGCCACGCACGGTGTTCGCCGTCACGCCGAGCAACTGCTCGCTCAGCTTCGCCGAGGCCCGCTCGCCGTGGAGCGGGAAATCGATCGACGCGACCGCGACGCCGCGCCGCACCCACGGCAGCCGCGCGGCATCGAGGTAATCGGAGTGCTTCGAACCGCCCGCGCCATGTTGCAGCAAAATGAGAGGGAAGGGCCCGTGACCTTCGGCGGGAACTAGCAGCAGGCCCGGCACGCGGTCGCCGCGACTCGAATACTCGAAGCGTCGAGCGCAGAGGGTCGGAGCGTGAGCGGGTGCCTCTGTGGGGGCTGTCCATAACGAGAGCGGTTCGATCATCCGCGCAGTCTACCGCCGTTCGAAGCGGGGCCGCGAGCGGGGCGGCCCGCGCGACGAGCGGACGAGACAAAGCGCGCGAGAGCCGGGCCCCCGCGCGCTTTGGAATCCACTCCGCCGAGTCCTAGCTGGCGAGCAATAACTTCCGAGCGCGGTAGAGATGCGACTTCACCGCGTCCTCGCTCTTCGATAACAACAGCGCGATCTCCTGGATCGAGCGGTGTTCGATGTGATGGAGTTGAAAGAGCTGTCGCTGCTCGTCCGAGAGGTCGGTCGAGACGGCGCCCTCGAGACGTGCGAGGCGCTCGGAGTACTCGTAGGCCTCGAGCGGGTCGGGCTCACGAGCGACTCCGTGGGCTCCAGTCTCGACATCGTCATCGCCGAGCGAGACGAGATTCGGCATCCGCTTCTTGAAGCGGCCGGCGACCGTGCGCCGCGTGAGCCCGAAGACCCACGCGCCAAACGGCGCGTCACCACGAAACGAATCGATCGAAGCGAACACGTTGACGAAGACCTCTTGGACGGTCTCCTCGGTGTCGGCGCGATTCCGTAAGCGGCGTGCCACGAAATGGAAGATGCGAGCGAAGTAGCGCTCATAGAGTTCGCCGAAGGCATCCTGTTCACCCGAGCGGAGCCGCTCGACAAGGACTTCATCGGCTACCGGACAAGCGACGAGCTCAGGGCTCGCCAGCGTCGGTGCGGCCATACCGTCCGTTCCCCTTTTCCCAGGTTCCGCGGCGCATCAACTTCATGATGCAACTCCACGTCGCACGGGTCCGATCGCTCGGAACCCCTGCAGGCATCCAGCCCCCGTTGATGTAGTGGCGTCTGCCCATGGAGAGGTGTCAAAAAACGTCACTATTGGACGAGAATTGTCAGTGACGCCAGGTGGGGAAGGCCCCAAAGGCTCCACAACGGGGCGCATCGATCCCGGCAAGACTGCGGGCGCGACCGCTCGCACGCCACGTCGCGCGCCCCCGCTGCAACCAAGGTGGCGCAGCGTCACCGCGCGTGGCGCTTCAGTTGGCGAAGTCAGCTTCGCGCAGCCCGGTGCGGAACACCGCGGCGGGCCGACGCTCGGGCGCCGGATCCGCCCGCGAAAAGGGACGCTCCGGCGCGACGCATTCGACTTCGATCTCCCCGGTGGCCGCGGCGACCCACCAGCGCGCCAGCACGATCGACGCGCCCGCTGCTTCCCGCGCTGCGATCCGCGTGCATCGGTCGAAGCCGCGCGCGATCAGCAGCGCGCGCGCGGGAGGCTGATCCCGTATGGCAAGCGTCGGCGCCAGCTTGCGCCAATCGACGACGCGACTCTCCGCCCAGGCGCGTTGCACGAGACCCGCTTGCAGGAGCGCCGCGTTTCCGGAGCCGTTCGCGACGAGCACCACGATGGCGCGACCGTCGGGTGCGGCGGCCACCCAATCGATCACACCGTCCTCGTCGCCGAGCACCTCTTCGGCGATCAGTTCGAGTGGCGTTCCCAGCTGACCGAGGCGCGGCGCCAGCGCGCGACGCAGCGCTCGCTGGTCGTCGCCGGCTTCAGCCATCTGCTGCGCCATGGGCATCATCGAGCAGCATCGCCGCGACGTCGGCAAGCGCGCGCGCCGCGGTCGCATTGGCGCTGGCAAGCGCGATCGGGCGACCGGTGACGATCGAGCGCGAGAGATGAACGTCGTCGACCAGCAGGCCGTAACTGATGAGCGTACAGCCGAGACGCTGCTCGGCGGCGTTCGCGAGGTGCTCGAAACAGTCACGGGCCTCCGCGACCGATCGCACGCCGAAAACGGTCACGCCGATGCGCGCATCGCGCGCGTGCGTCGCGATCGCTTCGAGTGCGGTCCACGCGTCGCGCGCCTCGGCTTCATGGGGCCGCACCAACAGCAGCGTCCATCGGAGCAGCGCCTCCGCATCCGCCGCCTTGTCGAGATAGGACGCGGGAAGCGCCACCAGCGCGAGCGCGCGATCGCGCGCCGCGACGCCAAGCACCCATGCTTCGGCGATGCGCGCCAGTGCCGCGGGATCGTCGGCGTCGGCGCGAACCGACAGCGCCCCGAGCGGTCCGCGACCAGGCAGAGGCCAGCCGGGCGTTGCGAACAAGGAGTGCGGAGCCAGTAACGCCGCGCGCGCATGCTGGCGAGCCGCTTCGACCGCCAGGTTCCACAGCAGCGCCGCTCGCACCGGGTCGGCGTTCGCGAACGGTACACCGACGAGCGGCAAGACCGGATCCTTTTCGCACGCGGGCGCCGCATCGCTGCCGGCCAGCTCCGGCGCGAAGAAGTGCAACACGTCACCGAGATCGCGCGGCATCTCAACCTCTTGAAACTCGCTTCGTGGCGAAGACCTGGCCCCGCTACCTGGCGACGTTCGCCTTGCTAGCGGACCACCAGCAGCGAGTTCGGCGGCCCCATCGCGGTGGGCATGTGTTCGGGATTGGCCGGATCCTCGCGCCATTCCCCGTCGACCACGTAGCGATATTCGTAGGTGCCGGGCGCGAGTTGCAACACCTTGCGCCAGACACGCGTCTCGCCCTCCTGGTGGGTCGAGGAGAGCACGCCGCGATCGGGTACCCATCCATTGAAGTCGCCCGCGATGCGCACGTCGGCGGCGCCGGGGTCGCGGTATTCGATCACGACCTCGCGCGGCGGCGGGGCACTCCGCGGCGGCTCGGCAATCCGCTCGACCTGCGCGGGCGCGCGCGCGGCCACTTCCGTCGCGAGCGCAGCGTAATCGGCGGCTCCGTTCGACGAGGGCGCCGTGCGCACGACGGGCAATCCGCGGCGCGCGGCTTCGCGCAGCTTCACGCTATTGCGGATCACGGTGTCGAAGCAGGCGTCGCCGAAGCGTGTGCGAATTTCAGCGAGGGTTTCGCGGGCGAAGCGCGTGCGGCCGTCGTAGAGCGTCGCGAGGATGCGGACATCCGGTGCGATCTGCAGTCGCTCGGCGAGCAGCGCGATCGTCTCGAGCAGCTTGTGGACGCCGTGCAGCGCGAAGTGACTCGCCTCGACCGGCACGATCACTTCGGACGCCGCCCGCAGCGCGTTGAAGGTGAGGAGCCCGACGTTCGGCGGGCAATCGATCAGCGCGTAGTCGTACGGTTCCGGAAGCTGCGCGAGCGCGCGCGCCAGCCGATCGGTACGCGACTCGGCGCGATCCTGGGCGAGCTTCTGTTCGAGCGCCGACACGACGATTCCCGACGGCGCCAGATGAAGCCGCTCGCCGGCGGGTACGATCACCTCGGCCAGCCGCGCGACGCCTTCCTCTTCGGCGAGTACCTCATAGAGATTTTCGTCGAGCGATTCCGGGTCGATGCCGAGCGCAATGCTGGCGTGCGCCTGCGGATCGAGATCGACCACGAGCACGCGCGCTCCGTCCGCCGCGAGACAGCCGGCGAGGTTCACGGCCGTGGTCGTCTTGGCGCAGCCGCCTTTCTGGTTGACGATGGCGATGGTGCGCATGAGGAACGTCCCCCCGTTTGTCAGCAACCAGATCGCAGCTCCGCTTCGAGCCCCAGTCCTCGCTCGACTTCGCGCTGAAGCTTCGACACCTCGAAGATCCACTCCTGTCCGGAGACGGCTTCGAAGGTCGAGCCTTCATGCAGAACCAGCACGAGGTCGCCGGTTGCGACCAGGACCAACTCGGAAAGCGGCCGCTGCACCTCGGGAAGGATCCGCTTGAGCGAACCGATGCTGTGGCGGATCCGCTGGACCGAGACGCCGGCGCCGATCAGTTGCTTCGCAGCCCGCAGGGCCACGAGATCTTCGAACGTGTAGCGGTGGTGCCCACCTTGGGTCCGAGCCGAAGGGGCGACGAGGTCGGTTTCTGCCCAGTACTGGAGCTGGCGGCGCGAGACTCCCAGGATCCGAACGACCTGACCGCTGCGAAACAGTCGCAGCGTGGCAGCGTCGGAACGCCCAGCGGGAGCCGATGACGGATGCAGCGACGAAGACGGAGAAGTCACGGACAGAACCCCCCAAAACACGTCCGCAAATCGACGTTATCCGCCGACGCGACCGAAAGTCAATCAGAAACATGGCAGATTTGTTGCGATAGGACCGTTCCCGCTCGCAAATGCGTGAGGTAGTCTGCTCGCATGAAGCCCCAAGCGAGGCGGGGCGACGCGGCCAGCAGCGGTCGCGACCGCATCTACATCGAGCACGATGCAGTTCGGCGACCGTTCATGCGCGGGATCCTGGTGCATTCGCTGATGGCGCGCGGCCTCGCCTTCGAGGACGCCTACGCCAGCGCCAACGCCGTTCGCGAGCGTCTGCGCGGACGTGGCTCGGTCACGGTCGAAGACCTCGGCCAGGCCGTGCAAGAAGTGCTGCGCGAACGATCGCTGCCCGAGGAGGCCGCCGGTCACCCCGTCGGGCCCACCATCCACGTGACGACGCCCACCGGAGCGGGCGCGGCGCCGTTCTCGAAGGGATTCCTCTCGCAGTCGCTGCACGCGGCGGCGATCGAGCCGAACGATGCCTTCGACGTCGCGCGCGAGATCGAGGGCCAGCTCGCGCTGCGCGGCGTGCGCGATATCGATCGCCGCGAGCTGCGCCGTCTCGCGTTCCAGGCGCTCGAGCGCCGATTCGGTCCGCGCACGGCCGAACGCTACCTCGTCTGGCGTCGCTTCCAGGAACCAGATCGCCCGGTGATCCTGCTGCTCGGCGGCGCCGCCGGTGCGGGCAAGACCTCGCTCGCGCTCGAAGTCGGACATCGCCTCGGCATCCAGCGCGTGCTCTCGACCGATGCGATCCGCCAGATCATGCGCATCATGCTCTCGCCCGAGCTGGTGCCTGCGATCCACGCGTCCTCGTACGATGCCCATCGCGCACTCGAACGCGGCGGCGACGACGCGGTGATCGAAGGCTTCCTCGCGCAGGCGTCGATCGTGTCGGTCGGCGTGCGCGCGATGCTCGATCGCGCGGTCGCCGAGAATTCCAGCCAGATCCTCGACGGTGTCTCGATCGTGCCGGGACTCGTCGATCTCGCGGCCTACGCCGAGAACGCGCACGTGATCTTCCTCGTCGTCGCGACGCTCGACGAGCGCTCCTTCCGGGCACGATTCGAATCGCGGGCGCGCACGTCGCATCGCCCAGAGCATCGGTATCTCGAGCACTTCGAAGCGATCCTGAAGATCCAGGAACACTTCCTCGAGCTGGCCGACCGCCACGACATCCCGATCGTCGACAACGACTCGATCGAGTCGTCGGTGCTTTCGATCATCAAGCACGTGACCGAGACGCTGCGGAAGGTCGGGCATTTCGACGCCCGGGAACTCCTCGCGTAGTCGTCGCGCTGTCGGATGCCAAGGCCGCTAGGCTCGACGCGCGAGCCCGAAGGAGAGTGCATGGCTTCGATCCCCCCGGCGCCGCGCACGCTCGGCGAGCTACACAAGGCCGAGATCCGCACGCGTCCGCTACGCGAAGAACTCCGCACCAATCTGATCGAACGCATCCGCGCGGGCCGCGCCCTCTTCGACGGCATTCTCGGCTACGACGACACGGTGGTGCCCGCCGTCGAGAATGCGCTGCTCTGCGGCCACGATCTGATCTTCCTCGGCGAACGCGGGCAGGCGAAGACGAGGATGATCCGCCAGCTGACCGCTCTGCTCGACGAGTGGCTGCCAATCGTCGCGGGCTCCGAGATCCACGACGATCCGTTCGCGCCCGTTTCTGCGTATGCGCGCGCGCTCGTGGCCGAGCGGGGCGAGGCGACGCCGATCACATGGGTCCACCGTGACGATCGCTACGTCGAGAAGCTCGCCACGCCCGACGTGTCGATCGCCGATCTGATCGGCGACGTCGATCCGGTGAAGGTGGCGGCCGGCCGTTCGCTCGGCGACGAACTCACCATCCACTTCGGGCTGCTGCCGCGCACCAACCGCGGGATCTTCTGCATCAACGAGTTGCCCGATCTCACGGAAAAAGTGCAGGTGGGCCTGTTCAACGTGATGCAAGAGCGAGACGTGCAGGTGAAGGGCTACCGCGTGCGACTGCCGCTCGACGTGCTGGTCGTCGCGAGCGCGAACCCAGAGGACTACACCAGCCGCGGACGCATCATCACGCCGCTGAAAGATCGCTACGCCGCGCAGGTTCGCACCCACTATCCAGCGACGCGCGAGCTGGAACTGGCCGTCGTGTTGCAGGAGGCGAAGTTGCCGGCCATCGACGGCGTCGCGCTGCACGTGCCGCGCTTCGTGCAGCAACTCGTCGCCGAGCTGACGATGCAGGCGCGCAAGAGCGCCGATGTGAACCAGAGTTCGGGCGTCTCGGTGCGCATGTCGATCGCCAACTACGAGACGCTCGCCGCAAACGCAGTGCGCCGGGCGCTGCGGCTCCGCGAATCGGAAGCGGTGCCGCGCATCTCGGATCTGGCGGCGCTCGAGGTGTCGACCGCGGGAAAGCTCGAACTCGAGTACGCGGGCCAGGAACGCACGCCGGCGGAGGTCGTCGGCGATCTCGTGAAGCGCGCGACGCGGCAGGTCTTCGACGAACTCGTTCCGCTCGAGGGAATCGCCAGCGTGGTGGAAGCGTTCGAGCAGGGTTGGAAGGTCGAGGTCTCGGCCGCGATGCCCTCCGTCGAGTATCAGGAGGGCCTCGACGCGATCGCCGGTTTGCGCGCGGCCGCGGCGCAGCTCGCCGGCGGCGACTCGCCGCCGCGCCTCGCTGCGGCGATCGAGTTCGTGCTCGAGGGCCTGCATCTCGCGAATCGCCTCAACAAGACCGAGGACGACGGTCGCGTGCGCTATGCGCGGCGCTGATCGATGAAGGTCTGGCGCTACAGCCGCTGGGATGGATCCCAGCACGAGTTCGCGCTCGATCCCGATGCCGCTCTCGACGCTCTCTCCGACCTGATGATGGAAGGACTGAGCGCCGAAGAGGCGCTCGCGTGGATGGAACACGCAGGGTTCGACCTGGCCGGTCAGAGCATGCGCGTGATGGGCATCGAAGAGTTGCAGGCTGAACTGCGCAGCGAGCTGCGGAACCTCGAGCAGCGCTATCGGATGGACGAGGCGACCGCCGACTTGCGTCGTCGTCTCGAGGAAGTCCTCGAGCGCGAGCAGCGCGCCCAACGCACGCAACACGGCTACGAGTCGCAGCGGATGAACGAATTCCTCGACCGCCGCCATCAGTCCAACGCGAAGCTCTCCGATGCGATCGAGCGTTTCCGCGATTGGGACTTCGCCGACGCGGAAGCGGGCGAACAGTTTCGCGAACTGCTCGATGAACTCGAACGCGTACGCAAGCTCGAGGAGTTCCTTGCCAAGCGCGCGGATCGTTTCCGCGGCCAGGAAGCCGCCGACTACGAAACTGCGCAGCAGATACGCGAGCGCATCGAGGCGTTGCAGCAGCTCCTCCGCGATCTCGCGAGCGGCAACTTCCAGACGATCGATCCCGCGCAGCTCGGCGACCTGCTCTCGGAGAACGCGCTGCGATCGCTCGTCCTGCTGCGCGACCTGCGCGCATCGCTCGATCGGGCCGGCTACCTGCGCGGTGGCGACGACGTGAAGCTCTCGGCGCGGGCGATCCGCCGTATCGGAGCGCAGGCGCTCGCGACGGTCTACGGCGCGCTGCGCAAGGGTCGGCCGGGCGGCCACGACACCGTGAGGACGGGCGTCGCGATCGCGCGTCCCGATGAAACGCGTCCGTGGCAATTCGGCGATGGCTTCGACGTCGACGTCGTGAAGTCGCTGCTGAACGCGGTCAAGAGGAACGGAGCGAGTGCGCCGATCGCCTGGTCTCGGGAAGATCTGGAAGTCCGGGAGATGGACTACCAGACGCAGTGCACGACGGTGTTGCTGCTCGACCTCAGCTGGTCGATGTCCTGGGCCGGACGCTTCGGGGCTGCAAAACGCGTCGCGATCGCGCTCGATCACCTGATTCGCACGCGCTATCCGCGTGACCACTTCTTCGTGGTCGGGTTCTCGACGCGTGCCCGCGAGATCCGCGCCCACGACCTGCCCGAAGCGAGTTGGGACGCGGGCGAGCCGTTCACGAATCTGCAAGATGGCCTGATGCTCGCCGAGCGGCTGATCGCGCGGAACCCGAGCCCGAGCGCGCAGGTGCTGGTCATCACCGACGGGCAGCCGACCGCCTACTTTCGCGGCCGCGAACTCCACGTCGAATGGCCGTCGGGCTTCGGCGGCATCTCGCCGCATGCGGTCGCCGAGACGCTGAAGCAGGTGCGGCGCATCACGAGTCGCGGCGTCACGATCAACACCTTCATGCTCGACGCGTCGCCGGAGCTGATTTCGTTCGTCGAGTCGATGACGCGCATCAACAAGGGACGGGCGCTCTACACGCATCCGTCGCGGCTCGGCTCGTACCTGATGGTGGACTACTTGTCGCGACGCCGGACGCTGCGGCGCTGATGGCACTCGTTCCCGGAATCGTGCGCCGCGCCAGCGGCAATGCCGCGCGGGCAGCGCGTCTGCTGGCCGCGCGCGCGGTGCTGGGTCGCCGCGCTCCGTTCTGGTTGCTCGTGCGCCTCGAGCCGCCCTTCGAGCAGACGCGTACGGCGCGGCTGCCGTTCTCGCGCGGCCGTGCGCCGAGTCTGCTCGAAACGCTGCGCGCGCTCGACGCGGCGCGGAGCGACCCGCGTGTCGGCGGCGTCCTGCTGCGCTGCGCCGGCGCGCCGCATGGCTACGCAACCGCGGCCTCGCTGCGTCGCGCGGTCGATGCGGTACGCGCGGCTGGCAAGCCGGTCGCCGCGTATGGCGAGAGCATGCACCAGGCGGAGTACTGGGTGGCGAGCGGCGCCGACAAGCTGTGGCTCCCGGAAACGGGATCGATCCATCTGGTCGGGCTGCGCAGCGAGTCGATGTTCTTTGCGCGCCTGCTCGCACGACTCGACTTGAAGCCCGAGGTCGTGCGGGTCGGCTCGCACAAGGCCGCTGCCGAGAGCTTCACGCGCGAATCGATGTCGCCCGAGAGCCGCGAGCAGATCGAGGCATACCTCGACGACGTGTTCGGCGAGCTGATCGCTGCGATCGCCACCGGCCGTCGCCTCGATGCGGCCGTCGTGCGCGAACGTGTAGACGCCGGCCCGTACCGCGCCGCGACCGCGTGCGAAGCGGGCCTCGCGGACGGGTGCCTGTACCCGGATCAGGTCGAGGAAGCGCTCGCCAATCTGCTGCCTGCGAGTGGCGAGTCGCAAGCTTCGGGGGCGGCACCGCGCGCGCGTCTCGTCGATGCGCAAGCGTATGCAGCGATCCACGCCGATGATCCGGGCTGGTCGCCACTGCTTCGCCCGCGTCCCCGTATTGCGTACGTCGTAGCCAGCGGCGCAATCCAGCGCCGTACGGGCATGGCGGGCATCTCCGTCGAGGCGCTGTCGCGCACACTACGCGCGCTCGGCGAGGACGAGGGGGTGCGCGCGATCGTGCTGCGCATCGAGAGCCCGGGCGGCGATGCGCTCGCCTCCGACATTCTCTGGCGCGCACTCTGCGTTGCGAAGCGTGACAAACCGCTGGTGGTGTCGATGGGCGAGGTAGCCGCATCGGGCGGCTACTTCGCCGCGGTGGCCGGCGACACGATTTTCGCCGAGGCGCCGACGCTCACCGGTTCGATCGGCGTGGTCGGTGGCAAGCTCGACGCCGGCGCGTTGCTCGAAAAGTTCGGCGTCGATCATGATGCGGTCGAGCGCGGGCGCCGCGCGGGTCTGCTGTCGCCGCTGCGTGGCTTCACGCCCGAGGAGCGGAATCTCGTGCGCCGCGACATGGAAGCGGTGTACGACGTCTTCTTGCGCCGCGTCGAGGCCGGTCGCAGCCTCACCCGCGCGGAGCTCGCGGACATCGCACAGGGACGAATCTGGAGCGGCGTGCGCGCGCTCGCACTCGGTCTCGTCGATGCGCACGGCGGTCCGCTCGAAGCAATCCGCGAGGCGCGCTCGCGCGCCGGACTTGCGGCCGAGGATGCGGTCGCGCTCGACGTGCAACCGCGGCATGCGCCGATCGACCTGGTCCGGGGCCTGCTCGGGATCGAAGCGAGCCTCTGAGCCTCGCTTGGGCACCGCGTCGCGGCTTTGCAGGCTGGCTCCTAGACTGCGCGGATGCCGCGGCGCCTGAAGCTCGACATTCCCGGTCCGGACCACCGCGTGACGCCCGGTGACGTGCTCGCGAAGGGCTGGGCGGACCTCTTTGCTCCCGATCTCACGGCGCCGTTCCGGACCGTGCTCGAGATCGGCTTCGGGCGCGGCGAGTTCCTGATCGACCTCGCAGCGCGTGCCCCCGACGTTGCGCACGTCGGTGTCGAGATCTCTCGCAAGCGTGTGCTGAAGCAGGCGCGGCGCCTGGCGAAGTGTGAGATCGCCAACGTGCGACTGATCCACGGCACCGGCGAGCAGGCGCTGGCTGATCTCTTCGGCCCCGGGGTGCTCGAGGCGGTGTGGATCAACTTCTCGGATCCGTGGCCGAAGAAGCGCCACCACCGCCGCCGGTTGGTGCAAGCGCCGCTGGTCGCGGCGGTCGCGAACCGTCTCGTTCCCGGAGGCGTGCTGCACGTGGCGACCGACGACGTCCCGTACGCCGAGCACATCGCCGAGGTGCTGGCGGCCGCGTCGGAACTCGAGAATGCGTTCGCACCGGCGCGTTGGCTCGCCGATGTGCCGGGCCGCTCGCCGACCGCGTATGAACTCGAGTGGCGCGCCGAAGGTCGCCCGCTGCACTTCTTCGCGTATCGAAGGATCGTGGGCTGAGATGCGCGAAGCGAACCTGCACCTTCAGGATCACTCGATCGAGTCGCTGCGCGCGTGCTTCGCGGCGCAGGGGATCGAGCCGTGGCGCGCGGAGCAGGTCGCGGGCTGGCTCTACGGTCGCGGGATCGCCGATCCATCCCAGTGGACCGATCTTCCCGCGTCGCTGCGCGACCGCTTCATCGCCGACTGGCAATGGCACGCGCTCGACTGGGACCAGATCCAGCGCTCGCGCGACGGCACCGTGAAGGGTCGCCTGCGCGCGCGCGACGGCGCGCTGGTCGAATCGGTGCTGATTCCCGAAGGCGATCGGACGACGCTCTGCATCTCCACGCAGGTGGGCTGCCCGCTCGCGTGTTCGTTCTGCGCGACCGGCGCACTCGGCTTCACGCGCAACCTCTCGGTCGCCGAGATCGTCGATCAGGTTTGCCGGATGCGCGAGCAGCTCGTCCCCGGGCAGCGCCTCACCAACGTCGTCTACATGGGTATGGGTGAGCCGCTGCTGAATCTGCCCGCGGTGCTCGAATCGGCGCGCGTGCTGCTGCATCCGAAAGCCTTCGCGCTCGGCCCGCGCAAGGTGACGGTGTCGACCGCGGGTGTCGTGCCGAAGATCAGCGCGCTACTGGCGAGTGTGCCGGTGAATCTCGCGGTCTCGCTGCACGCGGCGACCGACGCGGTGCGCGACGAACTCGTCCCGCTGAATCGCCGCTTCCCGCTCGCGACGCTGATGGACGCGCTGCGCAAGCTCGAAACGGTGACGCCGCGCCGCCCGGTCTTTTTCGAGTACACGCTGATCGAAGGCGTGAACGATTCGCCCGAAGACTCGCGCGCCGTTGCAAAGCTGGTGCGCGGATTGCCCTCGAAGCTCAATGTGATTCCGATGAACGCGCATGCGGATTCCCGCTACCGAGCGCCTTCCGATGCGGTGCTGACGCGCTTCGCTGGCGATCTGGTGCGCCAGGGTCTCACCGTCACCGTGCGCCGGCCGCGCGGCGCGGACATCGACGCCGCTTGCGGACAGCTCGCCGCAAGGCGCGCCGGAGGCGCGCCGCGCAGCGAGCCGGAGGCGCGCGAAGTCGCCCCGGCAAGGCGCGCCGGAGGCGCGCCGCGCAGCGAGCCGGAGGCGAGCGAAGGTCACCTGGCCGAGGGCGCGCCCACGCGGGCGGCGCCGCTCACCTGATGCTCTACGCGGTCGGCGACATCCACGGGCGTCTCGACAAGCTCGAAGCGCTGCTCGCGATGCTTCCGCTCGTGCCGGGCGACCGACTGGTCTTCCTCGGCGACTACGTCGACCGCGGCCCGGCGTCGCGCGGTGTCGTCGAGCGGCTGCTCGAAGTGGCCGACGGCTATCCGTGCGCGTTCCTGCTCGGCAACCACGAATCGATGTTCCTCGACTTCCTCGGCTGGGAAGGCGAGGCGTACTTTGGTGCCGACGTGTTCCTGCCGAACGGCGGCGCCGAGACGCTCGCGTCGTACGGCTGGCACGAAGCGCGCCCGCCGCGTGCCGACGAGTTCCGGCTGCCGCCGAAGCACGAGGCGTTCTTCCGCTCGCTGCAGCTGCACCACGCGGAGGGCGCCTACCTGTTCGTCCACGCGGGGCTCGGTCGCACGCTCGCGCGCACCAGCGATCCGAGCTGGGCGCTGACACACGCACGCGTCGAGGAACTGCTCTGGGATCGCGCCACCGCCGATTCGCAACACGAGCTCGGCGTGACGATCGTCTATGGCCACACGCCGCGTCCCGATTTTCAGGTGCGCTGGAACCTGCCGCACAGCATCGGCATCGACACCGGAGCGGTCTACGGCGGCCCGCTGACCGCGATCCGGCTGCCCGACGAGACGATCTTCCAGGTCTGAGCGGCGAATCGCCGTACCTGCGATCAATCCGGAATGCGCAGTCGCTGTCCGGCGCGCACGCGGTGCGTTGCGGAGATGCCGTTGGCGGCGGCGAGCTGTTTGACCGACACGCCCGTGCTGCGCGCGATCGCCGTGAGTGTCTCGCCCTGCTTCACGGTGTGGTTGCGCAGGGCCGGCCTGGCGTTCGCAACTTTCGTGGTCTTGGTCGCTTTCGTCGCCTTGGTGGAGGGCTGCGACTTCGCCGCGCCTGTCGTCGTGGTCGCGGCCTTGGCTGCGGGATTCGTCGGCGCCGGTTTCGCAGCGGCGACTTCGCGCGCGGCCGTCGCTGCGCCCGGAATTCGCAAGGTCTGGCCGACGCGCAGGTGGCTCGTCGTGCGCAATCCGTTCGTCTTCGCGAGTGCGCTCGCCGAGATGCCGTAGTTCTTGGCGACCTTCGTGATCGTGTCGCCGCGGCGAACCCGATGGCCGCTCGCGGAACCCCGCGGGCGTGCTTCCGGCTCGCTGATTGCCTCGCTGATCGGCAGCGACGCCGCAAGCTGCTCGGCCGATGCGCGACCCGCGACTTTCGGCAGTCGCACCGCATAGCCAGCCGGCACGGCGATGCGTCCGCTCCAGACGCTGTCGCGCAGACCGAGGTTCAGTTCGCGCAGCAGGCCGATGTCGACGCCGAAGGTGTGTGCGAGCGCGGTCGCCGAGGTCGGATGGCGCGTGACGATGATCTCGTGTTCCGCGGCAGGCTCGCGTGCGATCGCGCCGAAGTGGCGACCGGCGGCCTTTTCGACGTCGTGCGCGGCCAGGAACTCGGTGTAGAAGTTGCGCGATGCGAAGCCGAAGCTGTCGCTCTGGTAGCGGTCGATGATCACCGAGATGTCGGTCGTACCGAGCTGTTTCACGGCGCGCATCATGCCGCCAGCGCCATGGTTGTAGGCGGTGACCGCGAGCGGCCAGGCGCCGGTGATGCGGTAGTTCTCGCGCAGCAGCGCGGCGGCGGCCTCGCTCGATCGCCACGGGTCGTAGCGCTCGTCCACGGCGCGATCGATGCGCAGGAAGCGCTTTCCGGTTCCCGGCATGAACTGCCAGAGCCCCGCGGCTCCCACCTTCGAGTACGCGACCGGATTGAACGACGACTCGACGTGCGGCAGCGAGGCGAGTTCCTGCGGCAGGCCGGCGTCGCGGAACACGCGCCGGATGTGCGGCTCCCATTGACCGGCGCGCACGAGGCCATCGCGAAATCGCTCCGCGAGCCCGCGTTGGAAGCGCACGCGATCCACCGCAGCGCCGAGCGATGCACGCGACACGCCGGGCGGGAACAGCGCGAGCACGCGCCGCTCTTCGGCACTGAGCGGTGTCTTGCCACTCGCGAGCCGTTCGAGGATCGCCTGGTAGTGCTTCTTGGTGCTCGCGATGCGCGCTTCTTGTTCGCCGCCGGGCAGCGTCTTCGGCCAGCGGATCACTTCATAGACGACGTCGAGTTCTTCCGCGTCGTGGACCAGGCCACCGTTCGAGTCGACTTCGGAGTAGACGCGCGTCCAGAGCCGGATCCGCGCTTGAATCCCCGGCGGGCGCGAGAACTGCTCTTCCACCGCTCCGGCCGAGCCGGCCGGGGCGGCGATGCCAGCGGCGATGGCAAGGGCAAACGCGACGGCGATTCGCATCATCACCTCGACATCGGCAGGCCAGGGGTCGTTCCCTGGGGTGTGGCAATCTTCCGCGTCAACGACGCCGACCCTTCTTGCGGGCCTTGTTTGCATCCTTGCGCTTCTTCTTGGCCTGTTGGCGGCGACGCGCTTCGGCTGCGGCGGAGAGCGGCCGCGCGCGACCGGTCGGACCGCCGAGTCCCGCGAGCATCGAAGGGTCGACGCCACTGGCGCCGGCGAGTCGCCCCATGCCGGGCATGCGCGACAGCAGACCGGCGCCGCCATCGCCGCCGATCGCCGCCATCAGCTCGCGCATCTGCCTGAAGCGCTTGACCAGATCGACGACTTCACTCTGCAGCCGTCCACTGCCGCGCGCAATCCGCGAAGCACGGCTGCGATCGATGCACTCGGGGTCGCGACGCTCGACCTTCGTCATCGACTGGATCATCGCCTCGACCTTGCCGAGTTCGCCCTCGTCGACGTGCTCGGCCACTTTGCCGAAGCCGGGCATCTTGGCCATCACGTCGCGCAAGGGGCCGAGGCGCTGGATCATTCGCAGCTGCTTCAGCAGATCGTCCATGCCGAAGTTGCCGCGCAGGATGCGCTCGGCGTCCTCTTCCGCTTCTTCGGCCTCGCGCTCGTCGACGACCTGCTCGAAGTCCTCGACCAGACCGACGATGTCGCCCATGCCGAGGATTCGCGACGCCATCCCTTCGGGCCGGAACGTCTCGATCCGATCGACCGCCTCGCCGGTGCCGAGGAACTTGATCGGGACACCGGTGACGGCCTTCACCGCGAGCGCCGCGCCGCCGCGCGCGTCGCCGTCGAGCTTGGTGAGGATCAAGCCGTCGAGTTTCAGTCGTTCCGAAAATGCCTGTGCGACGTTCACCGCGTCGCGACCCATCAGTGCGTCGCACACCAGCAATGTGTTGGCGGGCGCGACGCGCGTGCGGATCTCTTCGAGTTCCTGCATCAGTGCGTCGTCGATCGCGAGACGCCCGGCGGTGTCGTAGACGATCGCGTCGAAGCCCTGCTTGCGCGCGCGCTCGGCGGCGGCTTGGCAGATCGCCGGCGCCGCGTCACCGGTTGCGCCGGCGTGCACCTCCACGTCGATGCGCGCGCCGAGCTGCTGGAGCTGGAGTACGGCGGCGGGCCGGTAGATGTCGGCCGCGACCAGCAGCACCTTCTTGCCCTGGCGCTGGAGATGCTTGGCGAGCTTCGCGGCGACGGTCGTCTTGCCGACGCCCTGCAGCCCGAGCAGCATCACCGACGTCACGCCCCGCGGATCGCGCGAGAGCCGGGTGTCGACCGGACCCATCAGCTTGATCAGTTCGTCCTGGCAGATCGAGACGAAGTGCTGACCCGGCGTCGCGCGCAAGACGCGTCCGCTCTTGTCGCGGATCTTTGTCTTGACCTTCTCGCCGAGCGCACGCTCGCGCACGCGGGCGAGGAAGTCCTTCACGACCGCGAAATCGACGTCGGCCTCGAGCAGCGACGCGCGCACTTCGGCGAGCGCCTCCGAGACATTCTCGTCGGAGAGTTCGCGTACGCCTTGTAGGC
Organism: Deltaproteobacteria bacterium; assembly: GCA_031362725.1. GTDB lineage: Bacteria > Myxococcota_A > UBA9160 > UBA9160 > PR03 > PR03. The sequence continues at coordinate 24,538 of JANLTC010000271.1, forward strand.
GTTCGCGTGCGGCGCCGAAGCCGCGAGTCAGGGTTTCGAGCATGGCCGCCTCCGGGACGGCGCAGCATAAGGGATCGGCCGGTTGCTTTCCCGGGCGCGGCCGTGCTAGCTCCACTCGACGACGAGGGCGGAGGGCGGATGCCGACCGAGGTCCAGGCGCAGATCACCGGAAATGTGTGGAAGATCGTGAAGGCGGTCGGTGATTCGGTAGCCGAGGGCGAGGAACTGATCATCCTCGAGTCGATGAAGATGGAAATTCCCGTCGAGGCGCCGTGTGCCGGTCGCATCGCCGAGTTTCGCGTCAGCGAAGGCGAAAGCGTCGAAGAGGGCGCCGTGCTCGCGGTGATCGAGTCGTAGGAAAGCCGGGACTTTGCGATGAGCACCGCTCCCGACGCGGAAGGACGCACCGGGCGCGTGATCGTGCGGACGCTGCGGAGTCGCGATCGCGACGCGGCACTCGCCCGTCTGCGCGGAAACGTTCGCGATGAGCTCTTCCTGCTCGATCTGGTTCGCCAGGTCGGCACCAGCGCGAGCGCCGATCTCCCCGCCGAGGTGCTCGGTGCGTGGCGCGGTTCGAAGCTGGTCGGCGTCGCGTCGACGCGACCGACGCTCGTGATCGAATCGCAGCTCGAGCGGCCCGTGCTCGAGGCGCTGCTCGGGCCGCTCTCCGATCTCGGCTCGGGCCTCGTCCGCTCGGAGGCCAGCGCGAGCGCGGCGCTGTGGGCGCGCCTCGCCGCGCGAGGACGGCGCGCGCTCGTCGATCGTCGCGAGACGTCGTTGGTGCTCGAGCGCGGCGAGTTGCGCGCGACCTCTCCATCGCGCATCGCGGCGATCCGCAGTGCGGGCTCTGCCGATCTCGAGCCGCTCGTCGAAGCAGCACGCGCGAGCCTGCGCGAGGAAGGTCGTCCCGATCCGTTCATCGGCGACCCGCGCGGCTTCCGCCGTTGGGTCAGCGCGCGGCTGCCACGCGCATTGATCGCAGAGTGCGCCGGCGAGGTCGTGTGGGTCGGCTATGCCGACGTGCGCATCGAAGAGGGCTGGTTGCTCCAGGGCATCTACACCTGGCCCGCGTGGCGGCGTCGCGGCCTTGCCGCCGCGGGCGTCACGGCGCTCTGCCGCAACGCCTTCGCGGCGCGCGCGGAACACGTGCAGCTGTCCGTCGTCGAAGGCAACG
>JANLTC010000294.1:0-4620 GCA_031362725.1 Deltaproteobacteria bacterium
GCTCTCAGCATCTCGAGCAGCGCCGCCGCGACTACTGGAACATCCTCGGTAAGTCGGGCTACAAGACGGTCAGCTACCTCGAGCACGACGATGCGCTCAATCTGATCCGCCAGCCGGTCCAGGGCCGGCTCCGCTACGACGACGCTGCGGTCGAATCGATTATCCGGATGACCGCGGGCCAGCCTTTCTACACCCAGGCCATCTGCCAGAGCCTGGTCGATCATCTGAACGACCGACACACACACGACGCCGACGCCGCGCGGGTCGCCGAGGTGGTCGACGGCATCATCAATAATCCGCTGCCGCAGATGATCTTCCTGTGGGACGGACTCGATCGCGATGACAAGCTCGTCCTGTCGCTGCTCGCCGAATGCATCGAAGACGGCGACGGGCATGCCGGTGTCGAGGCGCTGCTCAAGCACCTGAAGCAGCGCGACTATCCGCTCGAACTCGACCGCACGCTGACCGCGACGACGCTCGAGAAGCTCTACAAGAGCGAAATGCTGTTGCGCAGCGACAGCGAGACCGCGCCAGCCTACGCGTTCCGCATGGACCTGTGGCGGCTGTGGATTCGCCGCCAGCATTCGGTGTGGCAAGTCATGCGCGAAGAAGGACTCGCGATTCGAAAGCCGGCCAGACCGTGGCGCAAGGTGCTTCCCGTCGCGGTGGGATTGGTTGGCGCGCTGGCGCTGATCATCGTGCCGAGGATGATGCGCTCTCCGCAGAACACTCCCGCACTGCTCGCCTCGGGAGCCGGCGGCTTTCTAATTCTCGAGGTTCAGCCCGACGATGCGGTCCTGCGCATGGATGGTCAACGCGTCGGGTTGGGCGCGCTGCGCGATCAAATCGCGGCCGGAGTCAATCACAAGCTCGAGTTCTCGGCCGCGGGCTTCGCGGACACGGCACTCACCACACGCGTCGCCGCGGGCGATACCGTTTTGCTCGCGGTCGCCATGCGGGCGCTGATCGGGGATGTGCGGATCGAGACCACGCCGCCGGGCGCTGAAGTCCGGATCGATGGCCGCCTCGCCGGCAAGAGCCCGCTCACCGTGCGCGGTCTCGCGGCCGCCAAGCCGCACCGGATCGAAGCCTCGCGCGACGGCTACGGTGTCGCCCGGGCCGACGTTTCGGTCACCGCCAACACGATGATCACCTCGTCGCTCGTGCTCGAGATGGGAACGGCGAGCATCGTCGTCACGACCGAGCCGGGAGGCAGCGAGATCCGCGTCGACGGTGCGGCGCGCGGCACTTCGCCTGTGACGCTCGCGGCGCTGCCGCTCGGCCGGCACGTGTTCCGCGCCGCCCGCGAGGGCTACAACAACGCCGAGACCACGCTCGTGATCACAGACGCGACGCGCCAGTTGCACCTCGCGATGACGCGCGAGGCACAGGGCGTGCTCGTCGTGCTGGGTGATCTCCCGGCGCAGATCTACGTCGATGGCGCGCTCGTGGTGGAAAACGTGCAAAACTCAGGGCCCAGGTCCCTGCCACCGGGCAATCACGCGGTGCGCGTGGTACTCGTATCGGGTGAGACGATCGATCACACGGTCGCTGTGCGCTCGGGCGAGCGCGCGATCTACGACTTCTCCAGCAACAACATCACCCGCAGACCCGAAGGGGGACGATGAGCATGATCGGCACGGTCATCGACGGCAGCTACCGGATCGACGGCGTGCTCGGTGAGGGTGGGTTCGGCGTGGTCTACCGGTGCACCGAGTTGGACCTCGATCGAACGGTGGCGATCAAGATGCTGCGCCAGGGTCCGATCGCCGAGCGCGACATGCGCCGGTTCATGGCCGAGGGCAAGAGCCTCGCGAGCCTCAACCACCAGAACGTGGTCCACATCTATCGGCTCGGCAGCAGTACCAGCGGTCCCTACATCGCGATGGAGTTCGTGCTCGGCCGCACGCTGCGCGCGGTGGTCGAGGCCGAGCGTCCGCCGGCGCTGCGCATCGTCGAGATCATGCGCCAGGTCGCATCGGGTCTCGGAGCAATCCACGCGATGGGCATGCTCCACCGCGATCTCTCGCCCAACAACATCATGGTGCTGGGCGATGGTACCGCCAAGATCCTCGACCTCGGACTCGCGAAGACGATCGGCGCCATGCCGTCGATGGACTCGGCGGGTATGCTGGTCGGCACGATGGCGTACCTGTCGCCGGAGCAGTTGAATCACAGCGAAGCCTCGCCGTCATCGGAAGTATTCGTCATCGGCGTCATCCTCTACGAAGCGCTGACCGGCGTGCATCCGTTCCGCGCGGAACACCCAATGTCGATGATGTACAACATCGCCCAGCGCACTCCCGAGCCCCTGACGGACTTCCTTCCGGATTGCCCGGTTCCACTGGTGCAGCTCGTGACGCGCTGCCTCTCCAAACTGCCGGCCGAGCGTCCGGCGACGATGGGCGATGTCGAGCGCGCGCTCGCGGAGATGATCTCGCGCCCCGACGTCCAGAAAGCATCGGGTCCGATTGGCGCGCCGCAACTCGGCCCGCGCGAGACGCCGCGCAATCCGTTCCTCAATCGCACCATGATCAAGCATCCGGATGACTTCTTCGGGCGCACGCAGGAGGTCAAGCGCATCTACGCGCGCTTCAACGCCACCCCGCCGGGTTCGATCTCGGTGGTCGGCCAGCGCAAGATCGGCAAGTCTTCGCTGCTCAACTACGTCTACAGCCGCGCCAACCGCCAGCAGTACCTCGAGCACCCGGACAAGATGGTGATGGTGTTCCTCGATCTGCAGCGCGACACCGGCATGTCGATGGAGACCTTCGTGCGCACCCTGATCGGCATCGCGGAACTCGAGTTGCGCGGCCGGCTCGATCTCACCGGATGCGCGCACAACCTGGACGGCGTGCGCGACATGGTGCAACGGCTCGACAGCGCGGGCTACCGGCTGGTGCTGCTGCTCGACGAATTCGAGACCGTGACCACGAACGCCAATTTCACGCTCGAGTTCTTCTCGTTCCTGCGCTATCTCGCGAACCACTACAATGTCGCCTACCTGACGTCCTCGGAACGCGATCTCCAGCAGCTGTGCCACACCAAGGAAATCTCCGACTCGCCGTTCTTCAACATCTTCTCCGCACTGCAGGTCACGGTGTTCAAGCGCGACGAGGCTGAGACGCTGATCAAGGTGCCTTCGGCGCGTGTCGGCAAGCCGCTCGGCGCGCATGTCGACACGATCATCGAGATGGCGGGGCGGTTCCCGTTCTTCATTCAGATGGCGTGCTCGCATGCCATCGAGTATCTCGACGAGAACCCCGATGCGCGCGAGCCGGATTTCAAGGAAGTGCGCCGGAGATTCTACGAAGAGGCGCGGCTCCACTTCCGCTACATCTGGGAAGGCTTCGACGAGCACGAGCGGAGCACCGTACTGAGGGTTGCCACCGGCAAGAGCCTGCCCGATGCGCTGCGCCACGTGCTATCGGAACTCGAGAGCCGCAACCTCGCCGAGACCAAAGGCGGGCGCTCGCGGCTGTTCGCCTCGGCGTTCGACGAGTTCGTCAGACTCGAAGCGGGCGCGAGCGTGAAGCAGCCGCTGCTGCAGCGGCTGTTCGGCAAGAAGAACTAGCCCGGGCTAGGGCGGATCCGGCGCGCCGGGCAGCGGGGCCGCGGTCGTCGCACCGCCGCCGCCCCGGCCCGCGATCGCGGCGATTACTCCGCCCACGACCCCGAGCGCTCCCGCGCCACGCGTCGCGTACCACATGCCGCTCTTCTTCTTCTCCAGCCTATAGCTGCGTTCGAGCGTGACGTCGGGCGCGATCGTGATCCGATCGATCGTCTCCTTGAAACCCGCAGCGCGCACGACGACGACATGCTCCCCGAGCGCCATGTTCACTTCGCCCGGCTGAGTCTCGCCCGGCGCCACGCGCAACGTGTCGCCGTCGAGTAGCACGACCGCGGTCCCAGGAACGATCTCCTGGATTCGGAACGAGCCGAAGATGCTGCGCCGCGTCTCTGCGAAGAACCCGATCATCTCGGGCGGATACTGTGACGCCGGCTCCGGGTAGGTGTGGCGCAGCTCGCGACGGCCGAGGCACTCGGCAATCAGGCGGCGCGCCTCTTGATAGTTCAGGTTCGACGCTTCACGCCCCTGGGGCTTGAACTTGAGATCGTTGCCGAGAAACACGTAGGTCTTGATCAGCAGGAGGTACGACTCGCGCCGTCGCGCGGGATCATTGCCCGTGAGATCGAGCGCAGACTTGAGCACTTCGATCGAGCGATCGTAGTCGCCGTCGCGCAGCAGCTCGCGCGCCCGCTCGAGTGCCGCGGCATGTGCGGCGGAAGAGTCGGCAAGCGGCGCGGGCGCGGCACTCGTTCCGGAAGCATCGGTCGTGACACTGGGAGGCGCTGCTACGGAATCGGCGGGAGCCGCGGCCACTTGCGCGCGCACCGACAACGGGACGCTCGTCGCGAGCAGGATCAGGACGAGCGGGGCCGACCCGCCTCGCAAGAGTCCCGTTCTCATCGGATCTTCACCACGCGCCGCTCCTCGGTGACACCCGGTGCCACCATACGCAGCAGATAGATGCCGGGAGGAAGCGAGCGGCCCGCGTCGTCGGCGCCCGTCCACGACAACTCGTGGATGCCGACCGCGCGATCGCCGCGCGTAAGGCC
>JANLTC010000327.1:0-50307 GCA_031362725.1 Deltaproteobacteria bacterium
CGCAGCGAGCCGAAGGTGAGCGAAGTTCATCGGGACGACGAAGCGCGCAGCCCGCAAGGCGCCCGAGGCGCCGCGCAGCGAACCGAAGGCGATCGGCCCCCGAGATTCGTCGCGCTGATCGCGACCGCTTCGGCGAGGAAGAGCGCGATCGCGCGGCCGCGCTCGTCGTCCTTCTCGATCGAGGCGCAGCTTGCGAGCGGCAGCACCGCCATCCGCAGGGAGCCGCCGCGACCTTCGAAACGACCCTGTGCGAGCGGCGGCCACGATGTCTCGGACGCGGCGGGCGGCTGCGCCGACCACGGCGAGACGTACCAGTAGCCACTCGCCTCGAGCGCATCGGGCACCGCGAGACCGACACCGATCGTGCGCTCGGGCGAGAGCGTCGCGAGCGTCGCGATGTCGAGGTGGTGCGGCCAGAGGCGCACCGGCGCGGCACCCGGAACCTGCGCGGCGACCGCTCGCAGTACGGCGTCGGCGCCGGCGAGCAATCGCGCGAGCGCACCGGACGCGGCGCGATCGGGCAGCGCGAATGGAGCTCCAGCTGCGACCGGGTGCGCAGGCAGATCCGGGGCAGACACCGATGGCTGTCGCTCCTCCACGCCGGTCGACAGAGCTGCTTGTGCGCGCACCCAGGCCGTCGCTTCGGCCACCGTCGCGCCGCCGAGTGTTCTCGCGGCGAGGACGGCGCCGTCTTCGGCTACGAGTCGCAACGCGAGATCCTGCGTGCGCAAAGCGGCGCGGAACGGGCGCGCCGCGGGGATCGGCGCACCGAGCAGGAAGCCGTCGCGGAATTCGAAGTTGCTGTGCGAGTCGTCCGCTTGCGGCACGGCCCACGACTTGCCGACCTCGGCCGCGATCTGCACAGCGTGGTGCAGCTGCCGCCACGCATCGATCAGCGAGGGCGTGGTCGGGATCGCGGCGCCGAGCGAGGTGGCGGCGGCTTCGAGCGTGCGCGGGTCGAGTGCTTCCATGAAGCGCCTTCGATGCCGGCCGGCACGCGAGGTCACGGAGCACGGCTCGAAGCCGATCCGCGACTTGGCCGTTCGTCAGTTCATGCCCGCCCGCAGATCCAACAGCGCCTGGTCGAATCGATCGACCCGGATCAGTCCCTTGCGCGGGTACTCGATGTCGAGGATCACGTACACGGTGATCGCCATCACGGCCGCGAAACCGATCGCATGCAACCAACTGAGCGACCTGCCGCCCGCCATCGCAAAGCCCGCCAGCAGCGCAGCGACGATCGTCAGGCTGAAGAGCATCCAGAAGATGACCATCGGCGGGTGCATCTCGGTCGCGATCGCCCGGGTGGTCGTGATGTCGATCAGCTGGTTCAGTGCAGGGAGCAGCAGCATGGTGGTTTGCTGCATGCCCGGCTCGCGACATGCGGCAACCGCGAGCGTCCAGATTGTGTCCTGCAACTGCGTCGAGTGCGCCCATTCCTGCTTGGCGACGACCGGATCCGAGAGGCTTCGATACATCGCGAGCCGCGAATCGAGGTAGTCGCGAAATCCCTGCCGGATCGCCGGCTGCGCGCCCTCCGGCAACAGATCGAGACGCAACCAGGCGGTGCCGATCGCATTGGTCTCCTCTACGATCAACTGACGCCGCGCGTCGAAGCGCGTCGCAGCGCCCGAGAACGTGAACGCGATCAAGAGGCCCATCAGTCCGAACACGGCACCTTCGACCGCGCCGACACCGGCGCGCGCACCTTCGACGTCTCGCCCGAGCCGGCGCACGCCGATCCAGCGCCCGATCCCCAGCGCCAGCAACATGCCGAAGAAGAGACTCCCCGAGAACAACACGGTCGAGAGTTCCGGGCTCACGGCTGCGTCGCGTTCTCGATCAGGATGCGCTTCACCTCGTTGATCGTGTCGGGATTCGCCTGGGTCGAGTGACTCGAACGGACGATCTTTTCGGACGCGACGCCATCGATGTGTGCGCTGCTGTACTTCACGACGCCATCGCCGCCTTCCTCCGGCGGGCCATCACCCTGGACGGCCACGATCGAATGGGCGGTGATGCGCGGATCGATCGACATCTCGGATAGGTTGCGCAGGAATGGATTGCCCGGCGTCATGTTGTCGAGGCTCGTCGGCATCTGCGCAAGCGAGTGCATCAGCCGCTCGTCCTGATTCTGCGTCACCAGGTCCAAGCTCAACTTGGTGAACGCGAGCGGCGCCTTGATCTGGCGCGTCACCAGGCGGCTCAACGAAAACGCGGCGAGATAGCTGCCGCGGTGGGGCGTCGCGATGAAGATGAGGCAACGCACGAAGGGCAGCGGCTGGTAGAAGAGCGATTGCTGCAACAGTGTGCGTGACTCTTCCGACACCTTCATCTCGGCGATCGGCTTGTCGCTGACATGGTCCCAGAAGCGCGTGCCGGAATCGACTGCGGTCAGCTTGGTGAGCAGCCCCCCCTGGCTGTGACCGACGACGACCATCTCCCACAGCGCCGGATCCGTTCCGGCGGAGTCCAGCTCCGCGACGACTTCGCGCAGCGACTTCACCAGGATTCCAGCCGAGTACGCGATCGGATTGCCCGTGTTGTAGACGAAGAGCCAGAACTCGTAGCGCGATGCGATCGCCGGGTCGTTCCCGAGTTCGTTCACCATCTCGGCCCAGCGTGCCGGACTCGATGCGGTGCCGTGAACGAAGACGACCGGGATGCGCCCGCGTCGATGCGGATGCAGCAGGAACAGCTGGCCCTTGTCGGCCTGCACCGGCAGCAGGTCGCCGGAGCGGAAGCCGGCAAACTCGAAATCCCAGATCGGTGCGCCCTCGAGCATGTACGCGAGCGGCGCGGTGGTCTCCTGCTCGAGCGGAACCTGCTGGCCGTCCACTTCGAGCGTCGCTCGCGCGTCCTCCGCGTACACCTCGAGCTTCGCGCTCAGCACCGGCGCATGGAGATTCGCGCGCGCACCATCGATGCGCAGGAACGCCGTGACGGGAACCTTGAGCCGCGGCGGAACATGATTCGCCCCGGGCAGCGCCGCTCCGCCGGTGGGCCCTCCGATCGAGGCGGCGAGGGGCGCACCGAGTCCTGCATGGCGATAGCGGTTCCTGAAGCCGCGCACTTCGAGTTCCGCGGCTGGAACGAAGTCCTCGAGGTGGTAGCCCGACCAGTCGAGAGCGTCGGAGTTCATTGCGATGTCGAGGCGGCCGAAGGGCAGCGGGCGCGTGCCCCGTTCGAGAATCACCTCGTGGCGATCGGGCGACGCGAGCGCCAGCGTGATGCCGCGGTTGTAGATGTTGCGCGCCACTTGCAGCCGCGGGTCGAGCGGATCGGGCGGCGAATCGGCGCCGTCGGGAAACAGGAACGCGTAGGCGTAGATCGCCGCGGCCAGCGTCTGATCGCGATGGCCGGTCTTCTCGCCGTGCAGGAACGAGAGTTCGGCGAGCGCGAAGACCAGGTCCGCATCGCCGGTCGGAGCGAGGCCTGCGTGCAACGCGGCGAGCGTCGCGCCGGGATCTACTTCGAAGCGGTCGGCGAGGCCGAGGCGGTTCAGCAACTGACTCGACGCCTCGCTCGGACCGTCGGTGGAGAGCGCGTTGGCGGTCAGTTCGCGGTGCACGCGCTTCGCGTCGACACGCCGCACGCCCACCGGCGTCGCGCAAGCAGCGAGCAGCGACGCGGCAACTGCGAGCGCCGTGCCGCGCAGTATCGAGCGCGTGCTCAGCTGGGTTTGCACGAGTTGTTCTGCCTCCCGAGCGACGGCCCGCTGTGGATCCCGGCGCATCCTAGACGGCACGGCGCGCAGATGCACCGCGAAGTTGCCCGGACCGGGGACGGATGTTTGACTCCGCTCTCGCCGCGGGTAGCGTCTTCTCCCTCGCGTTGATCCCGAAGGAGGCCGTGGCGCACAGTGATGAACGAGCACACCCGCAACCTGTTGCCCTTCCTGTGCGCGGCGCTCGCGAGCGCTGTGTTCACACCGGGACTCGCATCTGCGACCACCTTCGACGCGGCGACCCGTGTGCGCGTCGAGGGCGACCAGGCCTTTGCGCGACTCGGAATCAGTGTCGCTTCAGCGGGCGACGTGAATGGTGACGGCTTCGACGACGTGATCGTCGGAGCCTGGGCCTACGACGCCGGCGAGAGCAATGAGGGCGCCGCCTTCCTCTTCCTCGGCGGCCCAACGGGGATCGACGCCGCCTCGCTCGCCGACGCAGCGACGCAGCTCGAGAGCAACCAGGCGGACTCGCGCTTCGGTTCCTCGGTCGCCGGAGCCGGCGACGTGAACAACGACGGCTATGACGATGTCCTCGTCGGTGCCGGCGGATACGACGACGGGCAAGCAGAGGAAGGCGTCGCTTTTCTATATCTCGGCGGCCCGGACGGCATCCCGAGCGGCGGACCCGAGGTCGCCGCGGCCCGCTTCGAGTTCGATCAGGTCAACTCTCGCGCCGGCACCAGCGTCGCCGGAGCGGGCGACGTGGACGGCGACGGCTTCGACGACATCCTGGTCGGCGGGCGCCTCTACAGCAATGGGGAAACCGACGAGGGCCGTGTCTTGTTGTTCCGCGGTGGCACCGTCATCGCGGACGGAACCCCCGCCAACGCGGCCGCGTCGTTCGAGGGCAACAGGGCCGTCGCGCACCTCGGCATCGACGTCGCTGGCGCCGGCGACGTGAATGGCGACGGCTTCGACGACATCCTGCTCGGCGCGGAGTGGTACACGGAAACGCTAGTCAGGGAAGGCGCCGCCTTCCTGTATCTCGGCGGACCCGCGGGCATCGCGAGCGGCGACCCGAGCACCGCCGACGCGAAACTCTTCGGCGATCAAGTCGATGCGCAGCTCGGCGCGCACGTCGCCGCCGCCGGCGACGTGAACGGCGACGGCTTCGACGACATCGTGCTCGGCGTGCCGTACTACGACGCTCCGCTCATGGATGGGGGCACGGCGCTGGTGTACTTCGGCAGCGCGACCGGCATCGCGAGCGGCGGACCTGGCGCCGCGTCGGCGATCCTCGAAGGCGACGAAGCGGGCGCGCGGTTCGGCGAAAGCGTGGCCGCCGTGGGCGACGCGAACGGCGACGGCATCGACGACCTTCTCGTCGGTGCAAGCCGCTTCGACTCCGGCAGTATCGACGAGGGCGTCGCGCTGCTCTTCCTCGGCAGCGCTTCCGGGTTCGCCAGCGCAGCTGCAACCGATGCGTACCAGCGCCTCGAGGAGGACCAGGGAGGCGCCTACTTCGGCTCGAGCGTCGCCGGCGCCGGCGACGTGAACAATGATGGCTTCGACGACGCCCTGGTCGGCACCTCGTTCTGGCGCAATCTCGACGATGGAGAAGGCGCAGTCTTCGTGTTCCTCGGTGGCGCACCCGGCGTTTGCCAGAACGGTCTCGATGACGACGGCGACACAGCCATCGACGGCGGCGATTCCGGCTGCGCGTCATCGACCGACGCCTTCGAAGAGTTGCAGTTCGCCGACGGCGCTTTGCACGCGATCGCCGCGGCGATCGACGACGACGTACTCGCGCTCGACGGCGCCTCCGCGATGGCCACCACGATCGAGATCGCGCCCGGCGGCAGCGTCAGCGGCGATCTGCGTGCGAGCGGGCACTCGCTCGTGCGCGTCGCCGGCGGTTCGGTCGCCGGCGACGTCGTCGCGCGCGACGACGCCAGAGCGGAGATCAAGAGCGGATCCGTGCTCGGTCAGGTGCTGGCGAGCGGCGCTGCGCACGTGACGATTCTGGGTGGGAACGTGACGACCCTCGTCGCGCGCGACACGGCGCGCATCGATCTCGCCGGCACAGGATTCAACTTCCCGCTCGGCGACGTCGGCGACCTTGCCGGAACGCTCACCGGCACACTCGCGGACGGAACGCCGCTCTCTGCTTCGTTCGTGCGCGACGCCGGCGCAACGATCCAGCTGGTGCCCGAACCAGGCGCGTTCGCGCTGGCGCTCTGCAGCGGGGTCACGCTCGGCGCGGTCGCGCGGCGGCGCCGTTCCTTGCCGCCAGGCCGCGTGGTCCGCTATCCCAGCCATCCGTGACGACGCGCTTCGACCGCGACACCGAAGTGCGAAGACTCGAAGCCACTGCCGGGATCACCACATACGAAGGCCGCATCGACCGCGGCTGGTGGGTGGTGCGTGGACCGAATGGTGGATACGTCGCGGCGCTGGTGTTGCGCGCGCTCGCGGAGTCGGTCGACGCGGACCGCGCGCCGCGCTCGTTGACGATTCACTACACCGCGCCGCCCTTCGAAGGTCCGGTGCGCATCGAGACGCGCGTCGAACGGGTGGGGCGCTCGCTCAGCACGGTCTCGGGGCGTCTCGTGCAAGGCGATCGTGTGCTGGCGCTCGCGCTCGGTGCGTTTTCGAAATCGCGCGAAGGACCGAGCTTCGACGACACCGCGATGCCCGAAGTTGCCCCGCCCGAGGCGTGTGCTTCGTTCGACACGATGATCCCGATGCACGAGCGCTATGACTATCGCTTCGCGATCGGCGCGCTGCCGGGTTCGGGCGCCAGTCGTGCGCTGGTCGGCGGCTGGATCCGCAGCGCCGAGCCGCGCGTTGCCGACGCCGCGCTCGTCACCGCGTTCACCGACGCGTGGCCGCCCGCGTGTTTCGCCTGGGCCAGGGAACGCGACGGGCTCGGCCCGGTTCCCACCGTCGATCTCACCATCCACTTCCGCCGCGACCTGCCGCTCGCGAACGCCAAGCCTGATGACTTCTACCTCGCGGTGTTCCGATCGCGTTTCGCGGAGCAGGGCTTCGTCGAGGAAGACGGCGAAGTGTGGAGCCGCGACGGACAACTGCTCGCACAGTCGCGCCAACTCGCCGTGATCGCCTGAAGCGCGCCGCGATAGGGAGATTTGCGATGGGCAACGACCTCGACGAACTCACCTCGACGCGTGACTCCACGTGGTTGCTGTGGCTCGGTCTCTCGCTGACGGGTTCCTGGGTCGCGATGCAGCTCTATTACATCGTGGCCATCGTCGGCTTCGACCACTTCGTCGAAGAAGGACCGCCCTCGGTCGGCGGGTTCCTCGAAGGCGCGTTCGCACCGCTCGCGTTCCTGTGGCTCGTCGTCGGATTCTTCTTGCAGCGCGAAGAGCTGCAGCGTTCGAGCCGCGCGATCAACCTGCAGTACCAGGAGATGCGCCGCGCTTCCGAACACGCCGAGATCCAGGCGCGCGCGATTGCCGGAACCGAAATGCACGCGCGACAAGAAGCGTTCCTGCGGGTCGCGCAGTTGATCCATCAGCAGCTTGCGACGTCGCTCGGGCTGCTCTTCATGTCGAGCCAGTCGCTGTTTGCCGGAGGCACCACGCCCGATGAGGCGGTGGCCGCGATGTGGACGCAGCTCGGCAACGGCGACGTCTTCGTGTTCGGCCGCGCGATGATGGGCGCGCATTTCCGGGGCGACGGGACGCAGGACACCTGGGCGCTGTACTGGTCGACGCCGATCCGCACCCGCCACAGCGAGAATTTCTTGCGCATCTTCGATCGCATGATCGAGCGCGCGCGCAGCTGCGACACCGATGGGCTGCTCGTCGAGACGCTGCTCGGTAGCACGCACGGGCAGATCCATACGCTGGTGCAAACGGTCCGCGGGATCGCAGCGCCGGCAACTTGAGCGCAGGCCCTTCGGGGCTTCTTTTTGCCGCGCGCGGCCCGTTCAGTCGCCCCGCCGAGCGTCCGAAACGAGACGCGATCACCATGCTCACCGACCGCGATACACCCAGGATCACGCTCGCCGATTCGGACGCCATCGCGCTGTCCGGCGGTGAGACCTGCCTCGTTTCGATCTATGGACCGAACCTCGGCCGGCGCTGGTCGCTCGACCGCGACGAGATCGTGATCGGCCGCGAAGGCAACTGCGACGTGATGGCGCCGATCGAAACCGTCTCGCGTCGGCACTGCCTTCTGCGCCAGCGCGGCGGCACGGTCTTCCTCACCGATCTCGGTTCGACCAACGGCACCGCACTGAACGACGAGGCGCTCGCACCGAACGAGGAATTCGCGCTGCGCTCGGGTGACCGGATCCGCGTCGGCTCGGCGATCTTCAAGTATCTGCGCGGCGACGACGTCGAATCGCTCTATCACGAAGAGATCTACCGCACGATGATCGCGGACGGCCTCACCGGCGCGAACAACCGGCGCTTCTTCACCGAGTTCCTCGAGCGCGAGATGGCGCGCTGCCAGCGCCACGGTCGTCCGCTCTCCTTGCTGTTCTTCGACATCGACCACTTCAAGCTCGTGAATGACAACTTCGGGCACCTCAGCGGCGACCACGTCCTACGGGAAGTCGCCGACCGGATCCGCGAGCAGGTGCGCCGTGAGGACTGTTTCGCGCGCTACGGCGGCGAGGAGTTCGCGGTCGTGCTGACCGAAACCGGGCTGGAAGCCGCGCGCGAATTTGCCGAGCGGCTGCGCGAATGCGTCGAAGCGCGCGCGTTCAAGGTCGGCAGCGAGTTGATTGCCGTCACGATCTCCGTCGGCGTCGCCGAGATGGGCAAGGACGAGCGCGAACCGGCCGACTTCCTCGCTGCCGTCGACGCCCACCTCTACGAAGCCAAGTCCGCCGGCCGCAACCGCGTCGCTGGCTGATCGCGCAACGTCACTCACACCATCAGCGTCGCGAGTGCGCCGGCGGTGAGCGCGCCGTCGAGGATGCCGAGGCCGTAGCGTTCCGTGCGGCGGAAGCGCAGCAGCGCGACGCCGGTTGCCAACGCAACCGCGCCCAGCGGACGCACCGCTGCGGGCGCGCCGCACGCGAGCGCGATGCCGAGCAGCGCGAGCGCGCGCGCGACACCGAGTGATCGCGACGCCGCGACGTTCGCGAACAGCGCCGGCGCCAACACCAACGCTGCAACACTCGCGTTCGCCGCCGACGGAACGATCGCGGCGGGAAGCGCCACCACGACCGCGAGCCATGCAAAGACGAGATAGATCGGCTTCAGCGCCGACAGCCGCTTCAGCCGACGGTGCAGCAGTCCGATCGTCAGCACGATCGCCGAGATCGCGATGGCGCGCGGTCCTGCCGATGCCGCGCAGCCAACCGACGCGATCGCAGCGGCGAACGCGACCGCGCTGAGCGCGCGCCGATGGCGCGCGACGAATTCGCTGCGCAGCGGTGAGGTCACGCGATCCCGATCGAGATCGCGCAGCCGATCGATCGCATACACCGCGAGCGTGCCGAGAAACGCGAGGGCGACGACGCTTGGCTGCGGCGGCGCGCCGAAGACCCGAAAATCCGCCGCGGTGAGCGACGCCGCCGCGAACGCGACCCAGACGCCGGAAAACAGCAGCGCGTCGATCGCGCGCGCGGTCGGCGATCGCGGAGAAGCGATGTCCGGGATTGACTCGTGCAACGCGGGCAGCGTAACGTCGGCCGCGTTTGCAATCGAAGTGGAGGACCCGTGCCGCTCGACCCCCAGGCTCGCATGATGCTCGATCAGATCGCCGCGCAGGGCGGCATGGAACTGCACCAGCTTTCGGTGCCCGACGCGCGAAAGGCGTTCGAGGCGCTGCGGCTGCCGATTCCCGGCGAAGCCGTCGAACACGTAGAGAACCGCGCGATCCCCGGTCCCGCCGGCGCAGTGCCGGTGCGCGTGTACCGCGCCGCGGACGCCGAGACCCCCGCGGCGGCGCTCGTCTACTTCCATGGCGGAGGCTGGGTGATCGGCGACCTCGAGTCGCACGACAACTTCTGCCGCGCGCTCGCGAACCGAACGCAGGCCGTCGTGGTGTCGGTCGACTACCGGCTCGCGCCCGAACACCGCTATCCCGCCGCCGCCGAGGATTGTTACGCCGCAACGCGTTGGGTTGCCGAAAGCGGGGCTGCGATCGGTGTCGACGGAGCGCGTATCGCGGTCGCCGGCGACAGCGCGGGCGGCAACCTCGCCGCGGCCGTCGCGCTGATGGCCCGCGATCGCGGCGGACCGCCGCTGCGCCATCAGGTGCTGATCTATCCGGTCACGGACCATGGCCTCGACACCGCGTCGTACCGTGACAACGCCACCGGCTATCTGCTGTCGCGCGAAGGCATGGAGTGGTTCTGGTCGCACTACGTTCCGAATGCGGAGCAGCGCAACGACGGGTATGCATCGCCGCTGCGCGCCGAGAAGCTGACGCTGCTGCCGCCCGCGACCGTGATCACCGCGGAGTACGATCCGCTACGCGACGAAGGCGAGAACTATGCGGCACGGCTGCGCGACGCGGGCATCGCCACCGTCACGACGCGTTACGACGGCCAGATCCACGGCTTCGTCAGCCTCTTCGAGGTCTTCGATCAGGGCAAAGTCGCGACCGAGCAGATCGCAGCGACACTGCGCGCAGCGCTCGCCTAGTCCCGCGTAGCGAGCCTACAGCGAGCGGCGAGCTTCATCAGGCCATCCCGCGTAGCGAGCCAACGGCGAGCGGCGAGTTCATCGGGCCGGCCCGCACAGCGTCGCGACTACGTTGGCGATGAGTCGCAGCCCGAGTTCACCCGGCGTCAGGATCGACTCTGGATGGAACTGCACGGCCGCGAGCGGCTCGCTCACGTGCTCGAGCGCCATCACGACGCCGTCTTCGCTTTCGGCCGTCACGCGCAGTTCTGCGGGCAGCGATTCGCGCAGCGCGTAGAGCGAGTGGTAGCGACCGGCGCGGAAGCGCTTCGGCAAGCCGTCGAAGAGCGCGCCGCCGCGCACGTCGATCCACGACCTCTTGCCGTGCATCGGGTAGCCGAGCACGCCCAGTTTTCCGCCACAGTGTTCGACGAGGCCCTGCAAGCCGAGGCATACACCGAAAGCTGGAATGCCACGCGCGCGCAACGCGGCGAAGGTGCCGGCGACGTCGAAATCCGAAGGGCTTCCCGGTCCCGGCGAGAGCACCACGAGATCGGGCGCCAGGGCGTCGAAATCGGCGTGCGGGAAGCCGCTCCTCCACGTCGTCACTTCGGCGCCGGTCTGGCGCAGGTAGTTGGCGAGCGTGTGGACGAACGAATCCTGGTGATCGACGAGCAGCACGCGTTTGCCGAGACCCACCTTCGCGAACGATTCGCGCGGCTCTTCCGGCTCGACGCCGTCAGGCCGCCGGATCGCGTCCACCAGCGCCGACGCCTTGACGTGCGTTTCCTCCTCCTCGGCTTCGGGATCCGAGTCATAAAGCAACGTCGCACCGACACGGATCTGCGCGACGCCGTCCTGCACGCGGATCGTACGGAGCGTGAGACCCGTGTTCAGGTTGCCGTCGAAGCCGATGAGCCCGACCGCGCCGCCGTACCACGCGCGCGACGAGCGCTCGTGGTCCTCGATGAATTGCATCGCCCACGCCTTCGGAGCGCCCGTCACGGTGACCGCCCAGGCGTGGCACAAGAATGCGTCGAGCGCATCGAAATCCGGACGCAGCGTCCCTTCGACGTGGTCGACGGTGTGGATCAGCCGCGAGTAGAGCTCGATCTGGCGGCGGCCGATCACGCGCACCGAGCCCGGCTCGCAGATGCGCGACTTGTCGTTGCGATCGACGTCGGTGCACATCGTCAGCTCGGACTCGTCCTTCTCCGAGTCGAGCAGCGTCTTGATCTGCTCGGCATCCTCGATCGCGTTGCTGCCGCGCCGGATCGTGCCCGAGATCGGACACGTCTCGACGCGCCGTCCCTCGACGCGCACGTACATCTCGGGCGACGCGCCGATCAGGTACTCGCTCTCGCCGAGATTCATCAGGAAGCCGTAGGGCGCCGGATTGCGAACGCGCAGCCGGCCGAAAATGGTGGCGGGCGAGTCGAGCGCCGCCTCGAAGAAGATCTGGCCGGGGACCACTTCGAAGAGATCGCCGCGCCGGAACGATTCCTTCGCACCGCGCACGACGCCCGCGTACTCGCCCGGCGCGTGGTCGCCCGCCCGTTCCACTTCGGCGCGACCGAGGTACGGTGTCGCGACGCCGGTGCGCGGGATCCCGTGCGTCGAGGCGCCGTCGCTGCGGAACTCGTAGCGGCGTCGCGTCGCGACTTCCCGGCGGTGATCGACGAGCAAGAGCTCGTCGGGCAGGTACAGCACGAGGTCGCGCTGGCGTGCCGGGCGCGCGAGGCGCTGACGGACCGGTTCGAACTGCAGCGCGAGGTCGTAGCCGAACGCGCCGTAGAACCCGAGGTGCGGATCGGCGTCGGAGCCGAAGAGTTCCACCAGCGCCCGAAGCACGGAGAACACCGAAGGCTGTCGGCTCCGCTCTTCTTCGGGAAAGCGGCCTTCAGGCTCGCGCACGGTACAGCGCAGCGTTGCCTCGCTCTGCTCGAAGGTCGCGATCGCCGCAAGATCGGCCAGCACGCGCGCAATCGGCGGCAACAGCACGCTCCCGCGCGGATTCAGCGCTTCGATCGCAATGCTGCGCCCGCGCGCCACGAGCACCAGCGCGGGGTCGGCGAAGCCCATGTCCCAGCGTGTGTAGCGACCGGGATACTCGTAGCTCGACGCGAGCAGCACGCCGCGATGCGCGTCGAGCTCTGCGGTGAGCGCATCGAGCGCCGCCTGGCCGGCGACCGGCTCGACGCTGCACTCGACGCCGATTCCGCCGCGCGTCTCGTAGTTACGGACTTCCGTCATCGGGACTCTCCTGCACGTTCGTCCCGTCGCCCCCGAAATCAGCCCTGCGCAACCGCAACGAAAAAAGCCGCCTCGGGAGAGACGGCCTTGGAAGACTTCACACACGAATCCGGCAGCCGACTCAATGGAGAGAACGCCACCACCAGAGTCCGGTTCGTTCGACTTGCGCGCTTCGAATCATCACGATCGGCACCTTCCCACAGATCATCGGGAGCGTCAAGCAGCGGGCCGCAGCTCCGGTTGCGCTTCGAGCAGGATCGCGATCCGCGCGATCGCGTCGTCGATGTCGTCCGTCGAGACGTCGAGATGCGTCACCGCGCGGAAGCGCCCCGGATCGAGCGGGATCACCAGCACACCGCACTCGTGCGCGGCGCGCGCGAAGCCCATCGTGTCCGCCACCTCGAACATCACGATGTTGGTCTCCGGCTGCGGATCGACCGGCAGACCGAGGTTCTGGAGGCCCTCCGCGAGCCGACGCGCGTTGGCGTGATCGTCGGCCAGTCGGTCGACATGGCGTTCGAGCGCGTGCAGCGCACCCGCGGCGAGGATCCCGACCTGTCGCATGCCGCCACCGAATCTCTTGCGGAGCCGGCGCGCGCGCACGATTGCGTCGCGCGAACCGCAGAGCACCGAGCCGACCGGCGCGCCGAGTCCCTTCGAGAAGCAGAACGACAGCGTGTCGAAGGGCGCAGCCCAGCGCGCCGCATCGACGCCCGACGCGACGACCGCATTCCACAGCCGCGCGCCGTCGAGATGCGTGCGCAGCCCCTCGCGCTGCGCCGCCGCGGTCACCGATTCGAGTTGCGCGAGCGGGAAGATCCGGCCTCCGGATGCGTTGTGGGTGTTCTCGACCGCGAGCAGCGACGTGGGCGCGAAGTGCACGTTCGTCGGCGGCAGCACCGCGGCGAGTACGTCCTCCTCGTCGAAGAGCCCGCGCGCGCCGATCGTCGTGATCTGCACGCCCGAGAGCGCTGCCGCGCCGCCCGCCTCGTAGCGAAGGATATGCGCACCCTCGCTCGCGAGCACCGACTCGCCGGGGCGCGTGTGCAGGCCGATCGCGATCTGGTTGGCCATCGTTCCGGAGGGCACGAAGAGCGCGGCCTCCTTGCCGACGCGCTCGGCCGCCACCGCTTCGAGTCGATTGACGGTCGGGTCCTCGCCGAAGACGTCGTCGCCGACTTCGGCACTCGCCATCGCCTCGCGCATCGCGGCGGTGGGCCTCGTGACGGTGTCGCTGCGCAGGTCGATCGCTCGCATCGCGCGCAGGGTATCGCAGCCGACTTCATGGGCGGTACGATCGCGCGCGTGCTGCGCGTCGATGCCTTCGCGATCTACCACTCGTCGAACGCTCACCTCGGCATGATCCTCGCCGAGCGCGCGCTCGCGGGGTTGCCAGTGGAACTGGTGCGACGTCCGCTCTGCGTTCCGAAAGACCGCGGCGTCTGGGTGGCGGATCTCGTCGGCAGTCGCGCGAACCTGCGCCACGGCAGCTAGCACCGCGAAGACGTAGCGCGGCGCGGCGCGCTGTGGCGGAGCATGCGGCTCGCGCGCGAGGAGCTTCCGGCGCGCGCCTACTACGCATCGCTCGGCAGCGGTCGCGAGACCGCACTCGACCGCGCGCTCGTCGATTTCGATCGCCTCGAGTGCACTGGCGTCCCGACCTTCGTGCTCGACGGCGAAGGCTTCTGGGGCAAGGACCGGGTCGACTGGTTGCTCGATGCGGTGCGGAGACGACTCGCGTCGTGAGTACTCCGCCACCGCGCGCGCCCCGCTGGGTCATGCCTCGCGCGTAGGCAACTCGAGCTTGGGCGTGTCGGGGTTCGCGCGGTACAGGATCACCGTGTGGCCGATCAGACCGACGAGCACCGCGCCGCTGGTAGCGGCGAGTTCGGCGGCGGATTCGCGCTTGTCGGCCGGCGCGCGCATGCGGACCTTCACCAGTTCGTGTGCCGCGAGCGCCTCGCGGAGTGTGCGCAACACGCCGGCCGAGAGACCCTCGTCGCCGACCCAGACGACCGGATCGAGGCGCTGCGCGAGCGAGCGCAGGTGACGCTTCTGGAAGCCCGCCAGTTGGGGCGGGGCGTCGGGCATGGCGGCGCAAGATAGGGTTTGGAACGCGGCCGGGACGAATCTATTTAGAAAGTGACTTGTCACTTTCTTTTCGGAGCGGTAGCGTGCCGCCATGCCGAAGGTCGCCCGCCGCCGCGCCGCTCCCGCCATCCGTCCAGCCCTCCAGCCCCGCCGCACGCAGGGCGAGCGCCGCGCGACCACGCGCCAAGGCCTGCTCGACGCGACCATCGAGAGCCTCGTCGAGGCCGGCTACTCCGGCACGACCACGACCGAGGTCTGCCGGCGCGCGGGCGTCTCGCAGGGCGCGCTCTTCAAGCACTTCGCGACCAAGGCAGAACTGGTCGCCGCCACGGCCGAGCACCTGTTCGCGAATCTCGTCGACCTCTTTCGAGCCGGGCTGCCGCCGCTCGACGCGCGCACCGATCGCGCCGCGGTCGTCGTGCAGCAACTCTGGACGGTGTTCCAGCAGCCGCGGCTGGAAGCGGCCTTCGAACTCTACGTGGCCGCGCGCACCGATGCCGAACTCGCTCGACGCCTCGCGCCGGTGTCCGAGGATCACAGCGAAAACATCCGACGCCTCGCGCACGAACTGTTTCCCGAAGCCGCGCACGACACGAGCTTCGACGCCTTCGTCGACCTCGGCATCGCTGCGCTGCAGGGCGCCGCGATCGGCCGCCCGCTGCGCCGCGACGACGCCAGCGACACGCCGATGCTCACCGTGCTAACCACCATCCTGCACCACATCGTCGACCCCAACTAGATGCGCGCCACGCTCTCATCCCGCGTAGCGAGCCGCAGGCGAGCGGCGAGATCACAAGCCTCGTCCCGCGTAGCGAGCCGCAGGCGAGCGGCGAGGGCCATGCGGCCATGAACCTCGCGTACATCGCCATCCCCTTCTACCTGACGGTGCTCGTGCTCGAAGTGATCGCGACGCGCGTGCAGCAGCGCGACTCGTACGAGAAGAAGGACGCGTTCGCGAGTCTCGCGATGGGTGTCGGCAGCGTGCTGCTCGGCACGCTCTGGGGCGGCACGGCGCTCGCCGTCTACTACGCGCTCTACGAGATCACACCGCTGCGACTCGGCCACGGCGCCTTCGCGTGGGCCTTCGCGCTGCTCGCCGACGATTTCCAGTACTACTGGTTCCACCGGCTGCACCACGAGATCCGCGTGCTCTGGGCCGCGCACGTGACGCACCACTCGAGCCAGCGTTACAACCTCGCGACGGCGTTGCGCCAGTCGTGGATCCCGATGACCACACTGCCGTTCCAGGCGCCACTCGCGCTGCTCGGTATCGACCCGCTGATGATCGTCACCGTGCACGGCATCAACCTGATCTACCAGTTCTGGATCCACACCGAGACGATCGACCGGCTCGGCCCGCTCGAAGCGGTGTTCAACACACCGTCGCACCATCGCGTGCACCACGCTTCGAACCCGATCTACCTCGATCGCAACTACGGCGGGATCCTGATCGTGTGGGACCGTTTGTTCGGAACTTTCGAGCCGGAGCGCGAAAAGACGATCTACGGGCTGACGAAGAACATCGATACCTACAACCCGCTCTCGATCGCTTTCGCCGAGACGATTGCGGTGTTCCGCGACGCGCTGCGACCGAATTCGCTCGCGGTGCGACTCGGCTATCTGCTGAATCCGCCCGGCTGGAGTCCTGACGGCTCGACGCTGACCGCGAACCAGATGCGCGCGCAGCTCCGATCCGAGAACGCGCGCGAAGCGGCCGCCGCGTGATCGCGCGCTCCTTGCCAGATCAACGAGAACGCGGCATCGAAGCCCTGTGACCGCGATTCATCCGAAACGCCGCGCCTGGTTGTTGCTCGGGCTCTCGTACGTCGGCTTCCTCAGTCTGGGTCTGCCCGACGGACTCTTCGGTGTCGCATGGCCGTCGATCCGCGGGCGCTTCGGGCTCGAACTCGATGCACTCGGGCCGCTGCTCGTCGCGACCACAGCGGGCTACGTGTTCGCGAGCTTCTCGAGCGGGCGACTGCTCGCGCACCGAAACCTGGGCGCTGTGCTCGCGGCGAGTCGCTTCGCCGCGGCAGGCAGCCTGCTCGGCTACGCGCTCGCGCCGGCCTGGTCGGTGCTGGTGGGATTCGGACTCTTCGCGGGCGTCGGCGCCGGTCTGCTCGACGCGGCGCTCAACACCTACGTCGCGACGCATCACAGCGCACGCACGCTCAACTGGGTGCACGCCTGCTACGGCGTCGGTGCCGCGGGCGGACCCGCGCTTATGACCGCCGTGCTGCTGGCCGGCCATCCGTGGCAGCGCGGATACTGGATGGTCGCGATCGGGCAGCTCGTGCTCGCGCTCTCTTTCGTCGCCACGCGATCACTCTGGCCGCGCATCGCGAGTCGCGCATCGACACCTGACGCGAAGCCCGCGTCGGGTCGTGCGACGCTCGCCCTGCCCGCTGCGTGGCTCGGCATGGCGGCGTTCTTCCTCGCCGTCGGCATCGAGCAGTCGGCCGGCACGTGGGCGTACAGCTTCTTGACCGAAGCGCGCGGCGTCGGGGTCGCCGCAGCCGGCACATGGTCGACTCTTTTCTGGGTCGCTCTGACGGCAGGACGCGTGGTCTTCGGTCTGGTCGCGAATCGCATTCGGATCGATGCACTGATGCGATCCGCACTCCTTGCGATCAGCGCCGCGTGCGCGCTCGTCGCGTTCGACCCGTTCCCGATGAGCGGCGAGATCGGCCTGCTGGGGATCGGCTTCGCGACCGGCCCGATCTTCCCGCTGCTGATCGCCACGACACCGGCGCGCTTCGGCGGCGGTCACGCGGCCAACGGCGTCGGTTTCCAGATCGGCGCTGCGTCGCTCGCGCAGGCGCTGATTCCTTGGTTGATCGGCGGCGCCGCGCAGCGCAGCAGCCTCGAGGTGCTCGGCCCGATCCTGTTCGGCCTCTCGCTGGTGCTACTCGCGCTCCACGAGTTGCTCGTGCGCCACGCAGCAAGCGTGCGTGCTAGCGTCGCGACCGCTGGCTGGGAGACGCCGTGACGAGCGCCGATTCGCAGACGCGCTGGGATCCGGCGCAGTATCAGCGCTTCGAGCTCGAACGCGCCCAGCCGTTCCACGATCTGGTCGCGCGCATTCCCGCTGGACCGGTGCATCGCGCAGCCGATCTCGGCTGCGGCACCGGCGACCTCACGCGCACGCTGCTCGCGCGCTGGCCCGCGGCCGAGGTGCTCGGCGTCGATTCGTCGGAGGCGATGCTCGCGCGCGCCAACATCGGCGCCGCGTCGCCGCGACTTCGCTTCGAACAGGCGGATCTGCGCACGTGGGCGCCGGACGCGCACCTCGATCGTATCGTGTCGAACGCCGCGCTCCAGTGGCTGAATGATCACGACGCGTTGCTCCCGCGCCTTGTGGGGTTTCTAGCGCCGGGCGGCGCGCTCGCGGTGCAGATTCCGCAGAACGACGACTCGCCCACGCACGAGATCCTGCGCGCGCTGTGGCGCAGCGCGCGGTTCGCGCCGCTACTCGGTGACGCCCCGACCGAGCGTCGTGTCGCCGAGGCGTCGTGGTACGCCGAGCGACTGCTCGAACTCGGTTGCGACGTCGACGTCTGGGAAACCGTCTATCAGCATCGCATGGACGGCGCCGAGGCGATCGTCGAGTGGGTGAAGGGAACGGCGCTGCGACCGGTGCTCTCGCGGCTCGACGCCGCAGCCAGCGAAGCCTTCCTCTCGGCCTACACCGATCGCGTGCGCGAAGCGTATCCGAGCGGGCCGCACGGCACCTGGTTCCCGTTCCGCCGGCTGTTCTTCATCGCGACGCGACGTGATCGATGAAGGTCGCTGCTAGGATGGCAACGCGAATGAAGAGCCGTTGCATGACGAGGATCGTTGCGTCGGTCGCGCTCTTCGCAGCCGTTGCGCTGGCGACCGACGCCGCGGCGCTTCCGTGGACGCTCGTCGCGCGCAGCGGACAAGTCGCGCCGGGCCTGGGGGTCCCGGCGAAGTTCAGCGAGTTCACGCTCGCGTCGAAGCTGGGGCCGGGTGGGCGCGTGGTGTTCGGAATCCCGACCCCGGGGTTGCTCCCGCCGGGTCAGGCCGGGGTCTACGGGTGGACGTCCGCGGGCGGGCTCTCGCTGCTCGCGGCCTACAGCACGACGCCCGATGCGGAGTTCGCGGGCGCGGCCGGCGTCGTGCAAGGGGACGACGGCGATGTCGCGCTGCTTGCCCAGCTGATTCCGAACGCGGCCCCTCCGTGTGGAGGAGGGATCCGCTTCGTCGGACCGCCGGTGCTCTACGGGCGCGTCGGCACCGCGCTGGCGCGCATTGCACTGTGGAACGATCCGGCGCCCGGCCTACCCGAGGGTTGGGTGTTCCATGATTTCGCAGACGCCATCCTTGGAGCGAGTCACTCGATCTTCTATGCGGGCACATCGCCCGATGCGTGCAGCGAAGGAGCGGATTCGACGCTGTTCCGCTTCGACGAAGCGGGCATGACGACACTCGTCGTGCGTCACGGCATGGAGGCCCCGGGCGCTGCTGCCGCAACGACGATCAACCAGGTGTTGCCAGGCGCTGCGATCGCCGACGACGGAACCGTCGCGGTTCTCGCCTCCCTCAGCACGCTGACGGCGTTCACGCCGTATGCGATCTACGGCTTCGATTCGGACGCCGTTCTGGCGCCGCTGGTCATGACCGGAACTCCCACGGCGATGGCCGGCGGCGCGATCTTCGAGGCGCTCGGCGCGCCGGTCTCGAACGGCGCCGGCGACCTCGCGTTCTACGCAATCCTCGACGACGCCCTGATCGGTTTCCCCGATCCGAGTCTGCGCGGCCTCTGGGTTCCCGACGGCGCAAGCGGCGTCGTCGAACTCTTCCGCGCGGGCGACGCCGTTCCGGGAGCACCGGCGGGCACCGTGTTCGCGGATCTGCGGCCGTTCAGTCCATCGATCCTCGATCCCGAGGGCCTGCGGGTCAACGCAAGTGGGGAAGTCGCGTTCGAGCAGTGGATCGAAGTGGCGCCCGAACTCTACGAGCGCGGCATCTTCGGTCCGGACGGAAGCGACGCGATCGCGTTGCGGATGCAGACGGGGGACCCCGCTCCGTCGATCGCCGGTGCCACGGTTTCGAGTCTCGCGCTGCTCGGCTTCGGCGACGATCGTCGCATTGCCGTCGCCGTGGATCTGACCGGGCCGACCGTCGACATCTCCAACAACCGCGCCCTCTACCTCGTCGATCCAAGCGGCGTCGCGACGCTGCTGCACCGCAACGGCGATCTCTTCGAATTCGGAGCGAGCCAGATGCGGCCGACCTACTTGCGCGTCGCGAGCTTTGATCGGGGGCTCTCGCACGTCGCCGTCGAGCTGGGCTCCAACGATGGACAGGAGGCGGTGTTCATCTCGGCATTACCCGAACCCTCGGAGTCGATGCTCGCCGCGACAGTGTGGGTCTCATTGCTGACCCGACTGTTTCTTCGCAAGCGCTCGTCGTGAGAGGGGCCGGAGCGCCCCAACCGCGATCACTCGCCACGCCGGAACAGAAATTCCTTCAAGCGCCCGCTCTATCGGGTTAGGCTGTGCGCAGCCCACTTCGGGCGCATAGGAGAATCCTGCCATGTCACTTGGAACTCGCGCCGCAGCCGAATTTCTCGGCACGTTCTGGTTGGTGCTCGGCGGCTGCGGAGCCGCCGTCATCTCGGCCGGATTCCCGCAAGTCGGCATCGGGCTGCTCGGTGTCGCGTTCGCGTTCGGCCTGACCGTCCTCACGATGGCCTACGCGATCGGTCACGTGTCGGGCTGCCACCTGAATCCCGCCGTGTCGATCGGACTCGTCGCGGGCGGTCGCTTTCCGGCTGGCGAATTGCTGCCGTACATCATCGCGCAGGTTGCCGGCGCGATCGTCGCGGCCTTCGTGTTGTCGATGATCGCGGGCGGCAAGCCCGGCTTCGATCTCGTCGCATCGGGGTTCGCGGCGAACGGCTACGCCGAACACTCGCCTGGCCAGTACACGCTGGCCGCCTCGTTCGTGTCGGAACTCGTGATGACCTTCATGTTCCTGATGATCATCCTCGGCGCGACCGACAAGCGCGCGCCGGCCGGCTTCGCGCCGATTGCGATCGGGCTCGGCCTCACGCTGATCCACCTGATCAGCATCCCGGTGACCAACACCTCGGTGAACCCGGCACGCAGCACCGGCCCCGCGCTCTTCGTCGGCGGCTGGGCGATCGGACAGCTGTGGCTGTTCTGGATCGCTCCCATCCTGGGCGCTGCACTCGCCGGTGTCAGCTACCGCTCGCTATTCGAGGAGCGTTGACAGCACGCAAGCGGGCGGAGACGCTCCACCCGCTTGCGCCCCTGTCGCTCCACTGCGTCGCCGGCACGCGACGAGCGCCGGCGCGCCAGCCGGAGCAGCGGCTTCCAGATCTTGCGCGAACCAGAGCGTGCCGTCTTCGGCGAGGCTGATTCCCTCGGGCTGCGTCCAGCGGATACCGCTGAGTTCGACCTCGCGCAGCGCATCCGACGCGGGATTCCAGCGAACGACGCGACAAGCGTTCTTCCCGCCCGCGCTCGCACAGAGGATCATCAGCACCTCGTCACCGCGTTCAGCCATCCCGCGGATCGCTTCGCCGGAACGCGCCGGAGCGACGAGCGGGGACAGAAACCTCGGTCGCGGCTTCTTCGCATCGAAGAGCGACGTGGGATCCTCGAGCACCGCGACGATCGGCCGGCCGTGTCGATCGGCTGGACCGCGCAGCCCGAGCAGCAGCTTCCCGCGCCACCACGCCGCGCCTTCGATGTCGAGCCCGCCCTGCGCGGGACTCTTCTCTGCGGCGGCCAGACGCGCAGTGTCGTCGAGCAGCGGAGCGAGACTCTCGAGCAGCGGCTCGCGGAGTTTCGAGTAGACGTCGAGAGCCGCGATGCTGCGCAGATCGTCGGCGAGGCGAATGCGGGCGATCCGAGAGCGCGCGTGCTTCAGCTCGCCGTGGCTGTTGCGCGAGTGCGACGTGACGGCGAGGAATTCGGTCGCGGCGCCCGACCCGATCGGCGCGAGTGCCTCCAGATCATCGAGGTTCGTCTTCTTCGGCTTCTTACCGGTCTTCGGAAACGTCAGCAGACGCGGCGCGCTTGTCGCGAGATCCACCAGCCAGACACCGTCCGCATTCTCGTCGCCGGCGACCACTGCCATGTTTCGCCCGGGCAGTGTCAGCAGAGCCGAGGCCTCGACGACCGTGTCCGCAGCGGCATTGCAGCCGCCCCACGACAGAACCAGCACGGCCATGCAGAGGGCCGCCGCCCGCGAGCGCGCCCGACTCCTTTCTCGTCTCATCGCTTTCGCTCTAGCTCGAAAGTCGCCGGCGCCAAAGGCCGAGCATCGGCAACACCAGCACGAGTTCCGCGCCTACGCCGCAGGAGGACGGCGCCGCCTCCCAGTACGGCCAGGCGCGCGAGCAGTTCGGATCGTCGAAGTCGATGTCGCCGCCGCCGTTGTTGTCGAGACCATCGTCGCACTGGGTGTCTTCGACGGTCGCGTTCGGGAACGGACAGCCGGCGTCGATCATGTCGATCTCGCCATCGCCATCGTTGTCGAGGCCATCGTCGCAGGCGAAGTCGACGCTCTTCTCCGAATCGTCGTCCGCGCTCGCGCAGCCGGGATCGTCGGGCCAGTCGGCGAGGTTGTCGCGGTCGTCGTCGATGCCGTTCTGGCAGGCGCCGCAACCTCTCGTGCCGGGCACGCAGAGCGCAACGAGCGCGCGCGGCTCGCGCGACACCGAGTCGCCCACGTCGTGCGGATCGCCGCTGCGCGCGCCGATGCCCGTGCCGACCAGCACGGTGCCGTCCACCACCGTCGCACCCGATGCGATCGCGTTGGTGAGGAGCACGTCGGAGACGAAGGACGCGTAGCGCAACGCACCGGTGTCGGTATTCCATCCGCGCAACTGCGGCCCGAAGATCGAGCCGGTGAACGCGACACCGGGGATCGCGGTGGTGGGCGCGTAGCTGGCGTCGTGGCGGATGCCGGAGAGGGCGCCGTCGTCCCAGACCACCGCGCCGCTGTCCATGTCGAGCGCGTGCATCGTCGGACGCTGCGGCGAGAAGACGGAGAGGCCCGGCGCGGTGCTGAAGTAGATGCGGCGACGCGCCTCATCGACCGCTGCGCTCGCGATGATCCCGCCGATCGCGCCGCCCGGGACGACCTTCGTGCTCCAGTAGGGAAGCTGCGCGGGGTCTGCGGCATTCCAGGCGACGCCATTCGATTCGTTCACGCCGTCGCGATCGAGCACGTAGTAGGTCCCGTCCTTGCCGCCGACACCGAGCACGTCGATCGACGCGCCGCCGACTTCGATCGTGAACAGATTGGGAACCGCACCGAACGCGAGATCGAGCGGATCGACCTCGCGCGGACGCCAGCGCCACACCGCGTTGCCACTGAAGTCGAGCGCGAAGATCGCCTCGTCGTACGGCGGCATCTCCGGACCGGGTTTCGACGTATCCGGGTCGTCGTCGGTGTCGCAATTGCTCGACACGGTGAAGAGCAGGCCGCGCGAGAGATCCACCGCGGGCGACGACCAGACGTTGCCGCAGCCGGTCGGCGCGCGATCGAAGTTGCAGCCCGTGCGCGTCGCCAGAAAGTCCGCCGGCAGGCCCAGCTCTTCCGCCGTGTGGTAGCCATCGAAGCGCGTGATCGCGTCGCCTGCAGCGGGGCGACAGGTCGAAGCGCTTTCGAGATCGAAGAACCAGCGAAGCCGACCGTTCTCGACGTCGACGCCGAAGATGCCGCCCTTGCCGGTCTCGCGATCGTTGACGTCCATGCCGAAGACGACCGTGCCCGCGACGATCGCCGGCGTCGACTCGATCTGGTTGCGCTCGCCGAGGAAGCCGCAGAGGCCGGGCGGGTCGCCCGCTGCGTTGCGACAGCCCGTGCCTGCCTCGAAGCGCCACAGCTCGGTGCCGGTCGCCGCGTCGAGCGCGTACATCGTTTCGCCGTGCGCGATGAAAACGCGATCGTGGCCAGCCACCGTCTCGATCGTTGCGGACGCAGCACCGGGATAACCGGCGCCCGGTTGCAGATCCGCCTGGAAGCTCCAGGCCTGCGTTCCATCGGCGAGGCGCAGTGCATACACGACGCCGTTCCAGTCCTGGAAGATCACGAGCGGCGTGCGGCCCTCGCCCGGCAGGTCGATCGTCGCGACGCTCGGCGAACTCGTGACGATCGCAGTGGTCGGGAACTCCCAGCGCCGCACCAGCCGCGAGACGTTCGCCGCCGTGATGGTCGCTTCGTCGGGGTTCATGTACTTGCGCTCCGGCGTGCGGCCGAGCGTCCGCCACTCGGCGCTCTCGAGATTGCCCGGGCGCACCACCACGCCGTCGGGAAAGCCGAGGTTCGAGACGACGATCTCGGGCGCGAGCGGCGCACCGTTCGCGTCGAAGCGAACGCGCCACAGCTTGCCGTCGGAGCCGGTCTCGGGCGTGAGGATGCTGCCTTCGAGCGCGAGATCCGCGTAGTAGAGCGATCCCGCTGCATCGACGGCGATGCTCTGCGGGTTGCCATATTGCGTCGGCAGTTGGAGCACCGGACCGGAATCCATCACGTAACGGGTGAAGCCGCCATTCGCGTTGAACTCGCCGATGCGGCCGAACAGCACGTCGCCGACGTACCAGCCCCCGTTTGGAGCGTGCGCGAGTCCAGACGGCGTCCCTACCCTGGCGCTGCGGATGAAGGTCGTGCGCGTGATGCGACCCGCATCGACCAGCGGCGCGCCGGTTGCATCGATGCGACCGCAACCGCCGAGTGCGTCGGGCGCGGTCGGCAACTCGCCGGAGAACCGGAACACGCTGCCACTCTGCGGTGACGTGACGAGCAGCCGGCCCTGCTCGTCCACCGCCACATTGGTCGCGGTGCCGATGTCGGTCGCGAGCTTGCAGTAGTTCGTGCTGTAGGAAGCGTTCGGGTAGGGATCGGGGCCCGGAAAGCCGTCATACGGCGGGAACCAGAGGATCAGCTGACCGTTGCCGCCGCTGAAGCCCTTCTCCCCGACCTCCACCGTAAAGAGTCGTCCCTGCGCGTCCACCGCGCAGCCGGCCGGTTCTGGGAAGTCGAATGCGGTCGCGACCAGCTTGCCGATCATCTTGCCGTCGGCTTCGAAGACGCCCCAGCCGGCGGGGACCGCGGTCTGGCCGGCGTCTTCGCCCATCACGAGCCGATCGCCCGGCAACACGCACGGCGTGCCGTTGACGTTGCCGCCGCCGGCCGGTCCGGGTACGGCGTGGGCGTCGTCGCCGGTGCTCCCGATCACTGTGTCTGCGAGAACCGGAGGATGGTCGATGGTGTCGAGATCGACGCGGCGCAGCTGCTCGCGCGCGACGAAGTAGAGCAGTTCCTGCGGCGGCGCGGCGCTCGCCGCCGCGCTCGCAAGCGCGGTCCCGACTACGAAGACCCAGCGACTCACGGCTGCCATGGTTCCACCTCCGGTTCTGCTTGCGCGCTCGACTGCGGTCCGATTCGCTCGCCGACCCGTGCGCCCTCGCGCGCCTTCGCGATCGCATCCACCGGCACCGGGTCCATCCGTCCCATCGCCCGGCGCAGCAGGCTCGGTGCGATCCGCCGCAACCACTGCGCAGCGATGAGGCCCGGGTTGCGACGCGGCACCAGGACTTCGTGCTCGCCGCGCTCGATCGCTTCGAGCACCGCGCGCGCGACGTCGGTCGCCGGCCAACGCTTGCCGCGATAGCCCGATTGCTGCTGGCGCTTGTCCCAGATCTCGGTGTCGATCGGCCCGGGGCGGATCAGCGCGACGTGGATCTGCGATCCCGCGAGATCGAGCCACAGGCCCTCGCTCCACGCATCGAGCGCCGCCTTCGACGCGGCGTAGACACCCTCGCGCGGCGGCACCACCAGCGAC
This sequence comes from Deltaproteobacteria bacterium, assembly GCA_031362725.1. Taxonomy (GTDB): domain Bacteria; phylum Myxococcota_A; class UBA9160; order UBA9160; family PR03; genus PR03. The sequence goes on from JANLTC010000327.1 coordinate 25,469, forward strand.
GCGAACGACGACACGTTGACGATCGCGCCGCCGCGTTGCGCGAGCATGTGCGGCAGCGCTGCGTGCGTCGTCCACACCGGCGACAGGAAGTTCAGCCGCAGCGTCGCCTCGACGTCGTCGTTCGTGACGTCGTAGGCGAGCTTGTGCATCGGCATCGCCGCGTTGTTGACGAGCACGTCGATGCGACCGCAGCGCAGGACGGTCTCGCCGACGATCTGCTCCGCGAACGCACGTCCCGCGAGATCGCCGGCGAGATGGAAGGACTTCGGCGCGTCCGTGGCGAGTTCGGCGACGAGTGCGCGAAGCCGATCCTCGCGCCGCGCCACCGCGACCACCGTGTTGCCACGCTTCGCGAGAGCACGCGCGGTCGCCGCGCCGATGCCGGACGAGGCGCCGGTGACGAGACAAACGCGATCGCGCAGTTCCACGCCAGCTCCTCCGCCTCGGGCAAACGCGCCATCAGAATCGAAAAGCACCGGCATTAGCAAGCCTTTCATGCGGGTGGAATCGCGACCGCCTGACCAGCAGTCCGTTTGTGCGGCCCTAAGCCCCGGGTTAGCCTCGCTTTTCTCCTCATCTCCCCCGGCGAGGCCCGATGCGCGAAGACGCCCACCAAGAACCGGCGGCCCGCTACCCGCAGGTCGATCCGCAGCCGCGCTTCCCCGAGATCGAGCGGCGCGTGCTCGCGTACTGGCAGCGGGAGGGGATCTTCGAGCAGTCGGTCGAGCGGCGATCTTCGGGGCCGAACGGCGAAAACGAGTTCGTCTTCTACGACGGCCCTCCGTTCGCGAATGGACTGCCGCATTATGGGCACCTCGTCACCGGCTTCGTGAAGGACATCGTGCCGCGCTACCAGACGATGCGCGGGCGCCGCGTCGAGCGCCGCTTCGGCTGGGATTGCCATGGCCTGCCGGCCGAGATGGAGGCCGAGAAAGAACTCGGTGTCAGCGGTCGCGCGCAGATCCTCCACTATGGGATGGCGCGTTTCAACGAGCACTGCCGCACTTCGGTGATGCGCTACACGCAGGAGTGGGAGCGCTACGTCACCCGTCAGGCGCGCTGGGTCGACTTCTCGAACGACTACAAGACGATGGATCTCGGGTACATGGAGAGCGTCATCTGGGCGTTCAAGCAGCTCTGGGACAAGGGCCTCATCTACGAGGCCGAGCGCGTGCTTCCGTACTCGTGGGCGGCCGAGACGCCGCTCTCGAACTTCGAGACACGGCTCGACGATTCGACGCGTGAGCGCCAGGACCCGGCGCTGACGATCCGCTTCGCGGTCGAGTCGCCGACCGCCGAGCAGCCGACCGAACTCTGGGCGTGGACGACGACGCCGTGGACGCTGCCATCGAACCTCGCGCTCGCCGTAGGTCCCGAGATCGACTACGCGATCGTGAAACTCGGCGAGCGCCGCGTGCTACTCGCCGAAGCCGCACGCGAGCACTTCGCGAAAGAGCTCGACGGCGGAACGACGATCGCCACGCGCAAGGGCGCTGCGTTCGGCGCGCTGCCCTATCGCCCGCTCTTCCCGTTCTTCGCGGACACCGAGAACGCGTTCCGCGTGCTGGTCGCGGACTTCGTCGCGACCGGCGAGGGCACCGGCATCGTCCACCTCGCGCCGGGCTTCGGCGAGGACGACCTCGAAGTCTGTCGCGCGGTCGGGATCCCGGTCGTCTGCCCGATCGACGACACCGGCCGCTTCACGCGCGAAGTCGAGCCGTGGGCGGGGCACCAGGTCTTCGACGCGAATCCCGAGATCATCAAGACGCTGAAGGCGCGCGGCGACGTCGTGCGGCACGAGACGATCGTCCACAACTACCCGCACTGCTGGCGCACCGACACACCGTTGATCTACCGCGCGATGTCGTCGTGGTACGTGAAAGTCTCGTCGTTCGCCGAGCGCATGGGCGAGCTGAACCAGCAGATCCGCTGGATGCCGGAGCACATCCGCGACGGCCGCTTCGGCAAATGGCTCGAAGGCGCGCGCGATTGGTCGATCAGCCGCAATCGTTTCTGGGGCGCGCCGATCCCGGTATGGCGCAGCGACGACCCGCGCTTCCCGCGCATCGACGTGTACGGCAGCCTCGACGAACTCGAGCGCGACTTCGGCGTGCGCCCGACCGACCTGCACCGCCCGTACATCGACGACCTGACGCGCCCGAATCCCGACGATCCGTCCGGCCAGAGCACGATGCGACGCGTCACCGACGTGCTCGATTGCTGGTTCGAGTCGGGCTCGATGCCGTTCGCGCAGGTGCACTACCCGTTCGAGAACAAGCAGTGGTTCGACGATCACTTCCCCGCCGACTTCATCGTCGAGTACGTCGCGCAGACACGCGGCTGGTTCTACACGATGCACGTGCTCGGCACGGCGCTCTTCGACAAGCCGCCGTTCCAGAACTGCATCTGCCACGGCGTCTTGCTGGCCGAGGATGGCCAGAAGCTCAGCAAGCGACTGCGCAACTACACCGACCCGCTGGAGGTCATGGACACGCACGGCGCCGACGCGCTGCGCTGGTACCTGGTCGCATCGCCGGTGCTGCGCGGGCTCGACCTGAAGCTCGACGAGAAGGCGATCGCCGACGTGGTCCGCGGCGTCGTGCTTCCGTTCTGGAACGCATACTCGTTCTTCTGCCTGTACGCGAACATAGATGCCCATGACGCGAAGCTGCGCAGCGATGCTCCCGGTCTGCTCGATCGCTACCTGCTCGCGAAGACACACGAACTCGTCACGAGCGTGACCGCGCGACTCGACGCCTACGACCTCGGCGGCGCCACCGCGCAGGTGTTCGGTTTCCTCGACGCGCTGACGAACTGGTACATCCGCCGCAGCCGCGAGCGCTTCTGGAAGAGCGGCATGGACGACGACAAGCGCGACGCCTACGACACGCTCTACACCGCACTCGTCACGCTCGCGAAGACGGTCGCGCCGCTGCTGCCGTTCGTGTCGGAGGAGATCTACCGGGGTCTCACTGGCGAAGTGAGCGTGCATCTCACCGATTGGCCCGACGCGGCGACGCTTCCGGAAGACATCGGGCTCGTCGCGAACATGGATTTGGCGCGAGATGCCGCCAGCGCTGCGCGGACGCTGCGCGAGAGAGTCGGCGTGCGTGTACGTCAGCCACTTGCCTCGATGACGATTGCCGCGCCTGGGATGGAGTCTTTGCTCAGCGACTATTCCGCGTTGCTTTGCGACGAGGTCAATGTCAAAGCCGTCAACTTCTCCGATTCGATCGATCAATGGGCAAATCGCCGCTTACTAGTCGATTCGCGAGCCGTAGGACCACGACTTGGATCTGCGATGAAGAGTGTCCTTGCAGCCGCGAAGGAAGGTCGCTTCGAGTCGGTTGGCTCGGGCCAACTTCGAATTGCCGATCAAGTGCTCGAAGCTGGCGAGTGGCGCCTCGGCGTCGATCCCAAACCCGGCGTAGCTTGCGAGCCCCTCGTTAGCACTCTGTTCCCTGGGATCGTGGTGCTCGACGTGACGCTCACGGGCGAACTCGTCGCCGAAGGCATCGCGCGCGACCTCGTGCGCGGCGTACAGCAGGCGCGCAAAGACGCCGGCCTGCACGTCTCCGATCGCATCCGACTCGCGATCGCGGTGCCCGATGAATGGCGCGCGGCGATCGAGGGTTTCCGCGGCTGGATCGCCGAACAGACGCTCGCGCGCACGATCGAGATCGTCGATGCGCCCCTCGATGACACGCTCTCGCGTCACGAGGCGCAGCTCGGCGAGACGAAGGTCTCGATCGGTCTTGCGAAAGTCGAGGAGGGTTCCTGATGGGCGACTACTTCACGCCGACGATGCGGCTCTACGTCGAGAAACTCGTCGATTGGGAGCGCTACCTGCGGCTGCTGCACGGCAGCGCGCCGGATGTCGAATCGGAAGTGGGTGCCTACCGCACGGTTCTCGAAACGACCGCGGCGCTCGCTGGCAGCTTCGAGCGCCGCGCGCGCGAGCACTGGAACGACGAGGCCGAGCTGACGCCCGACGGCGGTGCCCAGCCGCCCGCGCACATCCGCGACGCCTACGACCAGCTCCGCGAGGCCGGCCTCGTCAGCCTGCTCGTGTCCGACGCCTACGGCGGCGCCGCGCTGCCCGGCCTGCTGAACGGCATGTACCTGGAGATGGTCTCGCGCGCCGACACCAGCCTGATGACGGTGGTGGGCCTGCAAGCCGGGGTTGCGGGCGACATCGAGAAGTACGCGAGCAACGAACTCAAGTCAAAATGGCTGCCGCGCCTCACCTCGGGCGAGGTGCAGGGCGCGATGGATCTCACCGAGCCGAAGGCCGGTTCCGATCTCGGCGGCATCAGCACGCGCGCAATCGATCAGCCGGACGGCAGCGTGCGCGTCGACGGCTCGAAGATCTTCATCACCAACGGCGGCGCGGAACTGCATCTGGTGCTGGCCCGCGACGGCGAGAACTACGACCAGAGCAAGGGCACGACGAACGGCTTGTCGCTCGTGCTCGTGGCGCGCCACAACGACGACGGCAGCCGCAACGGGATCCGCGTCGCGCGGCTCGAGAAGAAGCTCGGCATCCACGGCTCGCCGACCGCCGAGGTCGTATTCGAGAACGCGATCGGCTTCCGCCTCGGCACCAAGGGCCAGGGCTTCCGCGCGATGCTCGATCTGATGAACAACGCGCGGCTCGGCGTCGCAGCGCAGGGCATCGGCATCGCGGCCGCCGCGTTCCACGACGCCAACCACTACGCGCAAACGCGCGAGCAGTTCGGCCAGTCGATCAGCAAGCAGCCGCTCGTGCTGTCGATGCTGTCGAAGATGGCGACCAACATCGAAGCCGCGCGCGCGCTGCTCTATCGCACCTTTGCGCTGCTCGACCAGAACATCGCGCGCGAGGCGGCGCTGCGACGCGGCGATCTCGCCCCGGCCGAGGCTCTGGGGTTGCGCACCGCGCTCGAACACGATCAGGTTCGCCTGCGCTTGCTGACACCGCTCTGCAAGTACTACGCGACCGAGATCTGCCACGACGTCACGCGCGACGCGATGCAGGTCTACGGCGGTATCGGCTACACGATGGACGCCGACGTCGCGAAGCTGCACGCCGATTCGCTGATCATGACCGTCTACGAGGGCACCAGCGAGATCCAGGCCAGCTTTGCGCTGCGAGAGATGGGCAAGGGCGCGCTCGGCATCGCGCTCGCGCAGCTGAAAGACGAGCTCGGCGCAATGAGCAGTGACGCGAAGCGCGCGGAGCTGGCGAAGCTCGTGGGCACGTCGCTCGGCCGGATCCAGGAATGCGCGCAGGTGCTCTTCACCGATCTGCCGTATGCGCTGCTGCGCGCCAAGATGATCGCGGAGATGGTCATCAACGCGAAGTGCGGCGCCGAACTGCTGCGCCAGGTCGGTGCCGACGAGACGCGACTCGATCTCGCCGAGGCCTTCATCCGCCGCCGTGTGATCGAGAGCGAATCGATCGCGAAGCGCATCGAGCAGAACCACGTCGGCCGACTCGAACGCGACGCGCGGATCCTCGCCGGGTATGCGGCGACGGAGGGGTCGTGAGCGCTGCGGACCGTCCCGACCCCGAGCCGATGCAGATTCGCGCGCGGCTCGCGCCGGAGCAGAAGCTCGAAGTGGTGCGACGCTTGCGCGCGGATGCTCTCGCCGTCGAGGAAGCGTGGCTGCGCGAGTGCCACCCGAGCGAGGACGACGCCACGATCCAGCGGCGGCTTCGCGCCTGGCAGCTCCATGGCAGCACCCGGCTGGATTGATCTCTTCGTCGCGCGACTCGAAGTGCTCGGGCTACCCTAGATGGTGACGGGCTCCGTCGCCTCGATGACCTACGGAGAGCCGCGCCTCACGCTCGACGTCGATCTCGCGATCGAGCTGGACGCGGAGCACGCGAGCCACTTGCTCGCAGCAGAGCTGCCCCTCGATCACGCGTTCTTCGATGCGGAACTGCGCCGGCGCGGACTCGAAGCGGAATGGGGACTCGTCACGGCGCGGGCGTGAGTGGCAGGATCAGTCGAGCGGGCGACGCAACGGCTCAACGGCCACGCTTGCGACGAGCCGGCAGCCAAGGACGCGGCGCACGGGTTCCTGCGGCGATGCAACGGTCGATCGCCTGCGCCTCGACCGCGGATCGTCGAACCGATCCTGGGCGCCGCGCCCCGGTCAGTTCGTGCAGAGCGCAAATGCCCCGGGACCCGGCGCCGTGAACTGCAGTTGCAAGCCGTCGAGCTGGGTTTCGAGCACCATGCCGCCGTCCGCTGACGTCTCGTCGAGGTATCTCGCCTCGGGCGCGTAGCGGACCCTTACCGGGTCAGCGCCCTCCCCGTCCGACGTCTCGGAGACGTCTACTGCCGACACGATGCGGAAGCGGTCGCCCTTCTGCGCCCGGACGAGAGTCTTCTTCTGCGCGCGGCATTCCCACTTCGTCGGCCCTGGGTTCCGGATCGGCACGAGGCCGACTTGCAGTTCCAACTGGCGCAGCGTGACGCGATCGAGCGGGATCGGGTCGGGGATCTTGCCGGCCAGCTTGGCGCTCCGCAGCCAGCCCATCGTGAGATGGCCGCCGGTGGAGATCGTGCGGTCGAGTTCCACCCAATCGGGAACCTGTGCGGCCTTCGGCGAGTAGGCGGCGCCGATGACGAGCTGCTCTTGCCGTCTCATGAACTTCGCGAGCGAGGGTGCGTCGTCGAATTGGTTGGCGTTTGACGGAATGCCGATGAGGAACAGGCCGACGACGGCAGGTGTGAGACGTCGCCAGCGCCGCGCGATGGCATCGGCCGCGACTGCCAGTGCCGGCAGCGTCAGGGCTGTACCGAGATGGATGTAGCGCCCTTGCCGAGCGTACTCGGCGCCCATGATCCAACGTCCTGTCGAAGTCAGCGTGTAGAACAGCGGCACGGCGAGGAGCAGCGCCAACGGCATGGCGGCCCGCACCCGGAACGATGCGAAGTCGAGTGGCAGCCAGGCGACGAGGAGACCGGCCACCAGCATCGCGGCGAGCACGGCACCGACGCTGGCGAAGTGGCCGACCGCGCCGAAGACACTCGCCTCACCGACCCCGATCCAGTCCGCGATCACGCTGACCGGTGGATAGCCAAAGGCCACCGCAGTGTGTGGACGCTCGATCAGGAACCAGACGGCAAAGAGCGCGCCGAGCGGAGCGGTGTGGAAGAGCGCGAGCTTCCAGCGGCGGCGCAACAGCGCGGCGAAACCGACCGCCGCGACCATCACGGGGGCGACGCCCGAGGTCATCAGCGCGGCTGCGCCGGAGAGAAGCCCGAGCCAGTCCCGGCGGTCGACCGGGCCGTCGTGATCGGTCGCGATCATGTGAGCGAGACCGAAGAGCAGCGACCCGGTGAACGAGAGCTGGAACGCCCAGGTGATGTTCTGCTGGCCCGGCCCGAACAACACGAAGACGGCGGCGGTGCACGTCGCGATCCAGGGCCCGACGCCGACTCGCCGCATGATGACCCGCAGCAGCAGGCAGGCGAGGAGGTGAGCGAGCACGACCATCGCCTGGTAGGGCCGATAGCTGTGCAATCCCACGAGCGCATACATCGCCCGGAATGCCAGGACCGGCAGCGTGGTCCAGTGCTCGTTGTGGGGCGCGAACACGCCGTTGATCGTGGTCGCATCGCGGCCCGCGATGAAATACCACTCGTCCAGGTTGAACCACATGTAGCTCGACAGCTTGAACACCACGAGGAAGAAGGCAGCCACGAGATACGCGCAGAACAGCACGAGGGGCAGGCGGGGCCCCGTCAGCCATCGCGGAAGCGAGCGCGCGGTCGGCGACTCGGTCGAGCCTGGATGACGCTGCGGCGGCTCCGTTGCAGTGTTCTCGACGTTTGCAGCATCGGTCATGCGCAGATCTCGAACTCCCTCTAGAGCGGTCGCGCCTGGGACAGTAGGTATTCTCGTCGAGCATTGCGTCGAGAGTCATCGAAGCGTGGTGAGAACGGGCGGGGATTTCCCTGGTGATGGCGAGCGTCATGAAGAGTCCCGACCTTGGAGCGAGTCGACGGGCGATCGGCCCGGTGGGGCCGCGATGACGGCCGTCCCCGAGGAATCGCGACGCCTGGCACTTCGTCGGGATCCGCTCTTCTGGTTGCTGGCGATGGCCACGCTCGCCTTCTACGTGCATCTTCTCGACAGTTCCGGCCCCGCCTACAACACGTCGTGGATCTACATGGATGAGGGTTACCGACTCTATCCGAGTCTCCGACTGTTTCGCGGTGAGTCGTTGTTTCGGGACCTGTTCACCGCCTATCCACCCGTGTCCTACTACCTCCACCTTCTGGCCTTCGAGGTCCTGGGGGTGAAGGTCTCTTCTGTTCGCATCATTCTCATCGTCTCGCAACTCGCCACGACCACGCTCACCTACGCGCTCGCGCGCCGACTGATGAGCCGGTGGTTCAGCCTCTTCGCCGCGCTGCTGACCGTCGCGTACGGGGTCCAGCGGCTCAATCTGGGGTATTCCGGCTGGTACGTGCTGCCACCGCTGCTCTGCGCGGCAATCTTCCTGATGCGCTGGATCGAGAGCGGGGAGAACCACCGACGTGAACTGTTCGTGGTTGGCGTCCTCGCCGGCCTGGCCATCGCGATCAAGCTGCGGGACGGCGCCTGGGTCGCGATCGGATGCGCCCTGTCGATCCTGGTGCTCCGCGTACTGCGCGACTTCGAGCCCGGGCGCGGGCGACCGAGGTTCTTCAATCCGCTCTACGCGGCACACCTGCTGATCCCCGCCCTGGTGCTGCTGATGCTCGGTGTCGTCGTCACGCCCGGGCGCGCACTGCTCTTCCTCGCGCCAAGCTGCGCGGTGTCGCTGGCGATCCTGATCCGGCAGACCTTTGGCACGACTGAAATCCGGTCCCGTGTGCCCACGCTGATCGCCGACCTCGCTGCCTTCGGCGTTGGCGTGTTCGTCGTGACGGCTCCGTGGGTCGCGTACTTTCTTTGGTTGGTGGGTGCCGAAGTCCTTTGGTCGAACCTAGTCGTCATTCCGATCGCGATGAAGGATCGCATGAACGTCTGGGCGATCGTCCTCGACCCCCTGGGCCCGGGGCTCTCCATCGTGGTGACGTTCGCGGGGGCAGCCGTCGTGCTGCTGGCCGTGTGGGGCCCGGCGCGTCGGCGCGTCGCGGCTGCCACGGTGTTGGGCTTGGCAACCGCCACGCTTCCGATGATTGCGTGGAACCGGCCGAGTCTCTGGACGCAGTCACTGCTCTTCTTGATGCTGCCCCTGGCGAGCGGCATCGCGCTCCTCTACGCGGGGTTTCATTGGCGCCGGCCTTCGGCAAGGGTCCGCATGGTGTTGGTGCTCGGTCTCCTCAACGGGACGAGCATCATGACACTGCACCCATTGACCGACTCCGCCCACTGGCTCTGGGCATCGACGCCCGCGATGTTGCTGGTCGCGTTCGGGGCCTCGAGGTTGCATCGCGCCCTTGCGGAACAGGTTTTCCCATTGCGCGCCTGTGTCGTCGTTGGACAGTGCGCACTGCTAGCCGTCCTGGCGATCCCCGCGATCGGCGCGGTGCGCGGCGTTCACGCGACGATGCTGCGAGACAGTGTCAGCGGTGATGCCCCGATGAATCCCGCCTCTGCGGACCAGACGCAGCGGGTGATCGATTTCGTGAACGCTCATGTGCCCGCAGACGGTTACATCCTGGAGATCCCGAGCAGCTTGTATTGCTTCCTGACCGGGCGCCGTCAGGCCGCGAGACTCGACTACTTCTTCGTGCTGGACGGCGAGATCTGGGACGAAGACCGGGAAATTGCCGCCATCCGCCGCCACGACCCGACCTACGCACTCCTGCGAATAGACTCCGCGAAGTGGCGGGAGGCATTCCCGAAGCTGTCCGAGTTCGTCGATGCGACCTTCGAGTCCCACGAAAAGCTGGGGATGGTGGAGGTTCTCAAGAAGCGGACGGCGTCGGGGCCGTAGCCTGTCGGCGGCAATCGCAGGACCGGTAACAACACCTCGTTGGTGGGACGCGCCGAACGCCTCGCGTCACCTCCATGATGACGAGGCCTTGGGTTTGCACCGCGCGAGTGCCCAAATGGCGCAACCCACCCGTGGCTGGACGGAGCGTCCCGCTACTCGTGATCGATGAGCAAGGAGTAGAAGCGCACGGGGATGGGTTCGTGAAAGGCGAACTCCGCATTCGAGCCGATCAACGCGAAGCGCCTCACCGCCATCATATCCTCGGGTGCTGTCGTTCGTTCCATCACGCCAACCGCCTCAGCGGCGGTCGCCACCGATGGGGAAAGGAGGAAGCCAGCAGTCGCCATGGCGGGGACGAGGCGGAATAGACGGTTCACTCCATTCTCGTACTCGATCTGGATCTCGAGGATCGGCATCCTCCAGAGCAGCGCGAGCAAGCGCCCGTACCAGGTGGGCTCGATTCCGATCCTGGCCCAAACCACACGTTCGGAGGAATGCGGCACGGTCACGATGTCACCGAACTCGAGTTGGGCCACGCCGAGTGTCTCCTCGCTCGTCGAGCCCGGGACGCTTCGGCGGGTCAGGACTACGACGCCGTGCCCTGCCCCCGTCTTCTTGTATCTGGAGAACAGCGCCGGCCACGAGGCTGCGTCGGTCAGCGTTGGATAGCGTTCGTCGAGCTGGTCGAGGCCGAACAAGACGTGGTCGGGAGCGTCGGACCCCTCGAAGAACTCGCGGTTCCTTGCCATCGAGTCCTCGCTGCCTGTGGGATAGCCTTGGAGCGAGGGACGCGGTCGATAGTTCATTCCGTGAGCCAAGAGCGAGGCTTGCCGCACATCCATGATCTCCACCGTCCCGTCGGTGTACGGGAGCGGATCGACGCGGCGAATTTCGGCGAACGCGTCGGCTCTCTGCGCATCGAGGGATGCGCGATACGCAGCGGGATCGCGCGCGAAATCACCGATGTGCTGCGAGTTCCAGACCAGCCGTTCCACCCAACGTTCCTCGACTCGTGACACGAGTTCTTGCAGAGGTTCGCGTGGATTGGTCGAATAGACTTCTGCGCCAAGGCCAAGCAGCGGCAAGAGTGTCAAGACGGCTCTCCGGAAATCCCCCGCCGCCAACGGGAGACCGAGCAGGGGAAGGAGCGCCGCCACGGACCAAGCCGTCACGACGTGCTCCGGATCCTGTCGCACGAAACCCGCCTTCATCGCAACGAAGGCGAGAGCCGCGAGGCCACACCACGCGACCCGGGCGCGGCGGACCGACGAGGACCCGCTCGGGAAGGCGGCAACCAGGACGCAGATTGTCACGCTGGTGTAGCCGGTCACCTCCCAGACCGGGCCCACGAATTCCATGGACTGACTGAAATTGGACGCGAGGCCGAAGGTGCCCCGACAAAATGGAATCAGATCGGACAACGACTGGCCGACCGCCACCCAGACCGCGGGAAGGACGATGAGAAACGCTGGCACGAAGACGGGCAGGCGGCGCTCCAGCGCGCGACCGCAGTCCATCAGCAGGAGCGTCACGATCGCGATCGATCCCAGGGTCGTCTTCTCGAGCAAGGCGATCGCGGCGAGCAGCGGAGCCAGGCAGAGCCAGCGCCGACACCAAATCGAATCGCGGCGCACCCAAAGCAGCACCGGTATGATCCCAAATGCGAGCGACAATCCGTCTCCACCAGTCGCCGCCATACCAAGAACGGTGCAGATCGCAGCGAGTGCGAGCGGAACGGGCGCCAGGGCCAACATCAGGCCACCGGCGAGTACGAGGTCCAGCACGCTCCGAACTGGCCAAGCCCAACCCCAGAGCGCAGGATGGTAGATCGCTGTATAGAGCGGCATGAGTGGCCCGTACGACGTGAAGTAGACGTTGCGACCGAATCGATCACCGGTCGCAACCCGATCCAACAAGGCAAGGAAATATCCAGTGTCGAGGTCGGGGCCAATGAGGCCGTCAGCAGCCACGATTGCTTGCACTAGAACGAACACGAGGATGAAGAGGACAGCCAACCCTCGACGAAACAGAGCGGAGGACATCCGAATGTTGCATCCGCGAGGCTGGCTTCGAGGTTCCAGCCTGCCCGGTTTGTCCCCTGCCAAGCTCAGCCCCTTCACTCTTCTTTCCGCGGCCGTGTTACCTGAGTGTAGGCATGACTACATGCGACAGGAGACGTCAATCGACGATACAGGCGCGCGGGTAGTTAGAGTATGAGCGGGCCTATCTCTACGCAAGATCGGGGCACAGTCGAATGGTCTGGGCCTCCGCGCTCGACACGCGTTCTGCCGGTCCGGCGTGCTGCCGGAGCGCTACCCAATCACCTTCCGGCCGCACGGAGTCGAGCGCGATCGAGCATCGTGTCGGACATCGTTCGTCGCGCAGCCCGCCTCGGGCCCGGCGGCGAGATCTACGCGCTCGAAGCGGCGAAACCATCAGCAGATCCACACCGATGCAGCTGAATAGTGCTGAAATCGCAGCGCAGCGCGTCGTCGTAGTGGGCGGACGGGCTCGTCCTCCCGAGATTAGCGAGGCTGCGGGCTATGCTGCGCCGCTGGTCGGTGCCGCAAGGAGAAGCTCGGTGGGGACCTACGACGTCACAATCATCGGCGGGTGCGGGCACGTCGGTCTGCCGCTCGGCATTTCGCTTGCCGACACGGGATTGCGCGTCGCGCTCTACGATCTCGATCAGACGGCGGTCGATACGGTGAACGCCGCATCGCTACCACACGACGAGCCCGGTGCCGCCGCGGTGCTCGAGCGCGTCGTCGCGAGCGAGCGGCTCATCGCCACGACGAACCGCGGCGTCGTCTCCGTCTCGGGCATCGTGATCGTGGTCGTCGGTACGCCGATCGGCCAGCACCTGAACCCCGACGTCGAGGCGGTGCCGCGCGCGATCGCTGCGGTCGCCGACCAGCTCCGCGATGGCCAGCTTCTCGTGTTGCGCTCGACGGTCTACCCGGGCGTCACGGCGATGGTGGAGAAGGTCGTCGAGCGACTCGGCCGCAGCATCGACATCGCCTTCTGCCCCGAGCGGATCGCCGAGGGCAAGGCGATGACGGAGCTGCACGAGCTGCCCCAGATCATCGCGTCGCGTACCGCCGCCGGCCGCGAGCGCGCCGCGAAGCTGTTCCAGAATCTAACGAGCGACATCGTCTACCTCGATCCCGAAGAGGCGGAACTCGCCAAGCTGTTCACCAACACATGGCGCTACATCCGCTTCGCAATCGCCAACCAGTTCTTCATGATCGCCAACGACTTCGGGCTCGACTTCGAGCGGATCCGCGCCGGCCTGCGACACAACTACCCACGCGCCGCCGACCTGCCGGGCGCCGGCCTCGCCGCGGGTCCGTGTTTGCTCAAGGACACGATGCAGCTCGCGGCCTTCAACAACAACAACTTCACGCTCGGCCACGCCGCAATGATGGTGAACGAGGGACTTCCGCTCTACATGGTGTCGCGGCTCGAGCGCCGCTACGACCTCGCGACGATGACCGTCGGCCTGCTCGGCATGGCCTTCAAGGCCGAGTCCGACGACACGCGCTCGTCGCTCGCGTACAAGCTGAAGCACATCCTGCGCTTCAAGGCGCGCGAGGTGCTCTGCACGGATCCCCACGTGACCAGCGATCCGAGCCTGGTATCGCTCGACGCCGTACTGGCTCGCGCAGACCTGCTGATCGTGACGGCGCCGCACAGCGCCTACGCCAATCTGCGACCGAGCGTACCGGTCGTCGACGTCTGGAACTTGCTCGGCAAGGGGGCGCGCGTGTGAGCTCGGCCGCACCGCGCGTCTCGGTCGTCGTGCCCGTCTACAACGAGGGCGAGACGATCGTCCCGTTCCTCGATCGACTCTTCGACGGCGTGCGGCTGCCCTGCGAGGTACTGATCGTCTACGACGATCCGGCCGACACGACCGTTCCCCATCTCGAGAAGTACGCGGATTCCGAGCCGCGCCTCGTCCCGACGCACAACACCGATGGACGTGGGCCGGCCCGCGCAATCCGCTTCGGGATCGAGCGCGCAAACGCCAAGGTCGCCGTCGTCACGATGGCCGACGGCAGCGATGACCCCGAGCAGGTCGACCAACTGTGCCGACTCGTCGAGCGGGGCGTCGTGGTGGCGGCGGCATCGCGCTACATGAGTGGCGGCCAGCAGATCGGCGGACCGCTGGTGAAGAGCTTGCTGTCGCGACTCGCCGGGCTCTCGCTCTACTGGCTCGCGGGCGTCGGCACCCGCGACGCGACCAACTCGTTCAAGGCGTACTCGACGAGCTTCGTACGCGAGGTCGGCATCGACTCGGACACGGGCTTCGAGATCGGTCTCGAGCTGGTCGCCAAGGCGCGGCGCCTCGGGCTCCAGGCCGCCGAGATCCCGACGATCTGGCTCGAGCGCGCCCATGGGGTCTCGAACTTCCACGTCGCGCGCTGGATCCCGCGCTATCTGCGTTGGTACCGCTTCGCGTTCGGCCGGCGACTCACGCTCGCCGAGCTGCGCGCCGCGATCCCCCGCTGAGACCGCGCCGGTTCGCATTCTCGAAGCTCTGAGGAAGACACATGGCCAAGGTCCTGATCACCGGTTCGGCCGGCTTCATCGGCGGCTACGTCGTCGAGGCGCTGCTGGCGCGCGACCACGACGTCATCGGGCTCGACAACCTCTCGAAGTACGGGCGCGTCGCGCGGAGCTACGACCACCACCCGCGCTACCGCTTCGTCGAGGGCGACGCCCGCGACGTCGACGTGATGAAGCAGCTGCTGGCCGACTGCGATCACTTCATCGCGGGCGCCGCGCTGATCGGAGGAATCTCCTACTTCCATGCCTACGCCTACGACCTGCTCGCCACCAACGAGCGCATCATCGCCGCCTGCTGCGACGCGGCGATCGACGCGCACCGCAAGGGTCGCCTGCAGAAGGTCACCTACATGAGTTCGTCGATGGTGTTCGAGGGCACGGGCAGCTGGCCGAGCCACGAGGGACAGCAACTCGAGTGCGCGCCGCCGCGCTCGTCGTACGGCTTCCAGAAGCTCGCAGTCGAGTACTTCGCCCGCGCCGCATGGGATCAGTATCAGCTCCCCTACACCCTTCTGCGGCCCTTCAACTGCGTCGGCATCGGCGAAGTGCGCGCGCTCGGCGAGGCCGAGGTGCTGTCGGGCAACGTGCAGCTGGCGATGAGCCACGTGGTGCCCGACCTGGTCCAGAAGATCGTTAAGGGCCAGGACCCATTGCACATCCTCGGCGAAGGCAACCAGATCCGGCACTACACCTACGGCGCGGACCTCGCGCGCGGCATCGTCCTCGCGATGGAACACCCCGATGCGCGCAACGGCGACTTCAACCTCTCGACCGCCGAGTCGACCACGGTGCTCGAACTCGCCCAGAAGATCTGGGCGCGGCTGCGGCCCGAGGTGCCGTTCCGTGTCGTCTCGGATCCGCCCTTCGAGCACGATGTGCAGCGCCGCGTGCCCGCCACCGACAAGGCCAAGCGCGTGCTCGGCTTCGAGGCGACCACCAGCCTCGACCAGATGCTCGACATCGTCGTGCCGTGGATCACCCAGGCGGTGCACGACGGGTTGATCTGATCCAAGCGATGAACACCGACGTCGACCTCGCACCGATTCTCCAGCGCATCTACGAGAACCGCTTTCCGCCGCGCGAGATCGCCGCGATGCGCGGCGTCTGGCGGGTGCTCGTGCGCGACTTCTTCCAGCGTCGCATGCGCCGCGACGCAACGGTGTTGGACGTCGGTGCGGGAGCGTGTCTGTTCATCAACGAGGTGGACGCCAGGCGCCGCATCGCGATCGACGCGAATCCCAACCTCGTACACTTCGCCGCAGCGGGCGTCGAGGCGATCGTCACGCAGGACCTTTCGCTGACCGAAGTGCCCGACGGGTCGGTCGTACACGCCTTCCTCAGCAACGTGCTCGAGCACATGCCCGATTTTCTGGGCGTACTCGGATTGCTCGGCGCGATCCACGCGAAGCTCGAGCCGGGCGGGACGCTGCTGATCTTGCAGCCCAACTTCCGCCTGCTGCCGGGGCGCTACTTCGATTTCATCGACCACCAGGTGATCCTCACCGATGCGAGCTTGCGCGAGGCGCTCGAGAGTGTCGGCTTCGAGATCGCCGAGCAGCGGATCCGCTTCCTGCCCTTCACGAGCAAGTCGGCGCTGCCGAAGTGGCCCTGGCTCGTCCGCCTCTATTTGAAGTTGCGCCCGGCACAGTGGCTGTTCGGGAAGCAGACCTTCGTCGTTGCGCGCAAGAGTCGCTGAAGCCGCGCGTCTGGCGTCGCGAACAGGGGCGCGTCAGTCGAGCAGGCGGCGCAAGTCTTCCGCGTCGAGGCTTGCAACGAGGCTCTCCTCGCTCGCGAAGATCGATCCCGCCAGCGTCCGCTTGTGGGCTTGCAGCTCGAGGATGCGTTCCTCGACGGTGTCGCGCGCGACGAGTCGGTAGGCGAAGACGGGGCGCTCCTGTCCGATGCGGTGCACGCGGTCGATCGCCTGCGCCTCGACGGCAGGGTTCCACCACGGGTCGAGCAGGAACACATAGTCGGCCGCGGTGAGGTTGAGCCCCGTGCCGCCGGCTTTGAGGCTGATCAGGAAGACGCGGCAATCGGGGTCTTGCTGGAATTGCGCGACGCGTTCCTTGCGATCGCGGGTGCGCCCGTCGAGGTAGGCGTAGGGAACCTTGCGCTGGTCGAGGCGTTCCTTCACGAGCGCGAGCAGACGCGTGAACTGCGAGAAGATCAGCGTCTTGTGGCCCTCGTCGAGTACTTCGTCGAGCTGCTCGAAGAGCACGTCGAGCTTCGCACTCGACTCGGCCGCGCGGCTCGGATCGATCAGCGCCGGGTGACACGCCGCCTGCCGCAGGCGCAATAGCGCTTCGAGTACGTGGATCTTGGTCCGTGCGAGGCCGTCTCGTTCGATGCGCTGCGAGAGTGCGGACTGATAGTGGCGGCGCAGTTCGTCGTAGTCGCGGCGCTGTTGGCCTTCTAGATCGCAGAGGATCGTCGTCTCGGTCTTCGCGGGCAGCTCGGCTAGCACCTGTGCCTTGGTGCGCCTCAACAAGAACGGACGCAGCGTGCGCGAAAGCACCGCAAGCGCCGCAGCATCCTGGCGGCCGCCCATCAGCGGCGCAAAGCCGCGCGTGCGGCCGAGCAGACCGGGGTTCAGGAACTCGAGCAGCGACGCCAACTCGCCCAGGTGGTTCTCGACCGGCGTGCCGGTGAGTGCGAGGCGATGATCGGCGCGTAGCGTCTTCACGGCGCGCGCGGTTCGGGATGCGGCGTTCTTGACCATCTGCGCTTCATCGAGGATCGCGTAATCGAAGCGCAACGCGGCGAGATGCTCGACGTCGCGCAGCACGGTGCCATAGCCAGCGACGACGAGATCGTGCTCGTCGAAGCGCTCCCGCAGCGCCGCGCGCGCGGATCCTTCGTAGTGCAGCACGCGCAGTGCAGGCGCAAAGCGCGCGGCCTCGTCGATCCAGCCGTGCACCACACTTTTCGGCGCCACGACGAGAGACGTGCGCGGCTTGCCCTTCCCCGCCCGTCTCCTTGCGCATCCGGCGAGCAGCGCCAGCACCTGCACCGTCTTGCCGAGCCCCATGTCGTCGGCGAGGCAGCCGCCGAGTCCGAAGTCGCGGAGGAAGTGAAGCCAGCCGAGACCTTCGCGCTGGTACTCGCGCAGCGTGCCGCGGAACGCTGCCGGTGCCTCCGCGGCCGCGATCCCTTCGAAGCGGGTGAGCTTGTTGCGAATCGCGGCGAAACGGCGATCGACGCGCGCGTCGTCTTGCGCTTCCAGCAATGCGTCGAGGATGCCGACCTGCGCGCGTCCGAAGCGCAGTGCATCACCGCCGACCTCGGCACACGCCGCGAGAC
Source organism: Deltaproteobacteria bacterium (assembly GCA_031362725.1). Classification (GTDB taxonomy): domain Bacteria; phylum Myxococcota_A; class UBA9160; order UBA9160; family PR03; genus PR03. The sequence goes on from JANLTC010000327.1 coordinate 43,266, forward strand.
CTGCGCAGCGATCGAGCCAGGCGCGCGGCAACAGACCCCGGCTCCCGTCGCCGAGACGCACGAAGCCCGAGCCCTCGCGCACCGCAGCCAAGAGCTCCGGGAACGGCACCGCCGTGCCATCGAAGTCGACGGCGCCGGCGAGTTCGAAGAAGTCGACACCGGAACGCACCTTCGCCGAAGACCGCCCGGCCGATCGCAAACGCGCGCCGTCGACTTCGAGGATCCAGCCCTTGGCGAGCAGTTCGCGCGCGGCGGATTCGAAGCCGTTCGCCGACACCGCGACGCGCCCGGGATCGAGGCCCAGCCCGCTGCCCGGCGAGCGGAATCCCAGCGCGCCGAGCGCGGCCATTGCAGCCACCTCGAACGCCTCGTCGCGCACGAAGAGCGTGCGCGACGGGCGATCGGGAACCTTCGCCACGACGGCATCCGCTTCGACGAACGCGTCGCCGTAGCGGAAGTCGAGCTGGGCTTCGAGGCTGCGCGAAGTTCCAGCGACCGCTCCGAAGCGCAGTCGCGCCACGGCCGTGCCCGCGCGCTCGGTCCAGGGGACCTCGGGCGCCAGCTCGATCGCAGCGAGACCGGGCGCCATCGCGATCTGTGCAATCGCCGCATCGAGATCGCGCTCGGGAATCCGCAGGTCGCCCCGTTTCAGCTCGGCGAAGGCACCCACCGATCCGCCGACCTCGGCACGCGCGAGTGTCGTGCCTTCGATGAGGAAGCCACCGGCGAGCACGAGCTTCGCAGCTTCGAGCGCCAGCGTCGCAGCCCCGCGTCGGAACGATCCGCGCAGCGCGTAGCCACCCGCGGGATCAGCGCCCAACTCGAGTCGAAACTGCCACGGAGGTGCGTCATCGAAGTGGAGCAGTCGCGGCTCTGCTTGCGCAGAAGCGCCCCAGATCGGCTCCGCGGGGATGACCGCGAGTCGGCCCGTCGCGGCGAGGCGCGGTAGCACCGGATCGAGCAGCGCAGTCGGAACGACCACCGCAGAACTCAGGATGCGGGCCGGATCCCGCGCGTAGGAGTAGCCGTAGGGTCCTTGCTCCAGCACCGCCTCGGTCTGGGCAAGCGTGAGAAGCTGTGCGAGCGCGGACGCTTCCGCGCGACTCGCGGCGACACCGATCGTTTCGACCGAGATCCGCGCCGGCAACAGCGCACCCGGCGTGCCGTCGCGGCGCAGCGAACGTCGCGCAAACAGGATCCGAACCTGCTGCGTCGCGTAGATCTCGGCGGGATCGATCAGGTAGAGCAGCGGCGCGACGCCGCCGGCCACGCGCGGACCGAAGGGAGTCGCTGCGAGTCGCTCGATCCGACCCCGCCAGCTCGCGACGCGATCGGGGCTCCCAGCGAGCGCCAGCGGCGCGGCGCGATTCGCCGCAGCCGATGGAGGACGCAACCCGGTGTCGCTCCGAGCGGCGATGCGCGCATCATGGGACTCGTCGTCCGCGGACTCGAAGTCGGAATCGAGGTCGTCGTCGCGATCGTCGTACGGATCGTATTCGGGATCGGAGGCCCATGCGCGGAGATCGACGAGGATCAGCGGCATCGCAGCGTCCTGTTCGAGCGCCGGTGGCTCCCAGTGGCGGTGGTCGAGCCGCAGCAGCGTCGCCCACACGTGCTTGCACCCTGTATGCGCGCCGGATCTGCCTACACCGCTGAAGTACGGACACTCGCACGCAACGCCGAGTCCGACCTCGCCGCGAACGACGACTGGCGCCACCTCGACTCGATAGACGACGCGGCCGTTCCCCCGCACGCGCGCCTCGGCGCGATCGCGCCCCGGGTCGGTGATCGTGACGCGACCGCCTCGCGCATACGCGTCGCCGCGGCGGCGGATCGCGTCGCGGAATTGATGGCGGACGCGCGGAGCGAGCAGCATCGGGCGAAGTTCAGGGAGGATCGGAGCCGGGGCAAGGGTCGACGAAACGCTGGGCCAACGAAGGCACGCTTCGATCCGGCGAACTGGATCCTCTTCCGCGCAGCGTGACGCGGTTCATCGCTGTCGCGAAGACGATGTGGCTCTACACACGGCGTGAGCGGGGCCCTGTGCGCTCACTCGTGCCAGACGTCGAACGGTTGGCCGCGCATTGCCTGCCATTGCCTGTTTTGCTGGACGCTGAGCACAGCCTCCACCTTGCGGTCGTAATCCTCCCGGAGCTTGATTGCTCGGGGCATGATTTCGTCAGGGTTGCCCTTCGACTCGGCTTCCTTCATCAGCGACTCGAGCTTCTTCTGCAGCTCCTCGATCACGCGCATCAGCTGTTGCTGTTGGTCGTGCGTGATCTTCAGCTCGCTTGCGACCTCAGGACGGAACAGCGCGGGGGGGCCCTCATGCTGCACTTCGAGTTGCTGGAGCCGCTCGAGCTGCTCCGCCGTCAGGGTCTTCTTCAGCAACGCCCAGAAATTTTCGGCGGACTTCTCGCGATGCGAATGCATCGCCCTTTCCTGCTCGCCGTTTGAGCCCTTGTGCTTCTCGACGACCTTCGCCGTTGCCTGGATGTAGTCGGGCAGCTCCGCCTGCAGCCGTTGCTTCTGGTCATCCGAGAGCTTCAACTCCTGCTGTACGGCGCTGCGGTAGACGATGAACGGACCACTGAGTTTGTGCAGCAGGTTCTGGCGGGTCTCCGCGTTCTGACCCCCGGCACTGCCGACACAGGCCACGAGCAAGGCGAGGGCCGCAACGGATGAACGTCTCATGCGCGTCACCTTTCAGGTATCGATGGTTTGGCGGTCACGCAGCGGGACATCCGCCTGAGAAGCGCATGCGCCACCCTGTCCGCCACTTCCCATTGCCGGTACGTAGTGAATCGGTCGAGTCTCTGCTCGGGGAGCGTCGCGAACACGGCAGGATAGTGAGTTCCAGCGGGCTTTGTCGATGCCATCTGGAAATGTTCGGTGGACGGGGGCGCGCTGCGGCGCGGTCGCTGCGATCGGGGGCACCCGGAGACCTGCACCGATCCTCCATGGGCGCAGCGTCTCGACGCAAGCATCGACACCGTTCTGCGACGACTAGCCACGCGGCCCAGGACCGGGCATATCCAGGTGGGAGAAGCCGGACACTTGCTGTTGGGGGCTTCCCGATTTCGGTCCGCGAATGAACTTGATGGCAACTCCCGGTGGGGGGCGAGAGGCCGACGGGCGAGGTCGAGTCGGTGTACGCAGCGGCGGACGGCCTCGAGGTAACGGAGATCGCGCGGCCGACGCCGTTGCCGATCCCGGTGGTGAGCGAGTTCGACGCCCGGCTCGTGGCGGGAGACGTGGCCGGAGCAAGCGCCAGATCGACGCGCTTGCGCGCGCTACAGCGAGATCAACGCGGCCCGGGTGGAAGGAGTCTCACGCGAGCTCTCCGGTTCACTCGATGGCTTCCCCGTGTCGCTTCCGGAACGGTTCGCTCTGCACGATCGCGGTGATCAGGTTCTCGAGACTGCGCCCATTCGCCTGGAATGCCGCGGTGATCGCATCGAGGTGTGTCTCATCGCCCGTCTCGAGGCCGCGGCCCAGCGCGTAGGTGAGAAGTCGCTCGGCGACGCAGTGCGGCGTATTCGGATCCGCCTTCACCAGCGCGGCCATCTGGGCGGCGCCGTCGAAGCTGCGTCCGTCCGGGAATTCGCCCGAGGCGTCGATCGGCCCGCCCGCGTCCTGCGTGCGGAAGGCGCCGATCGCGTCGTAGTTCTCGAGGCCGAGACCGATCGGATCGAGGTAGTCGTGACAGGTCGCACATGCGGGCTTTGCGCGGTGCGCGGCGAGTCGCTCGCGCAGCGTGCCGGTGGCGCCCGGCGTGTCGAGCATGCCTTCGACGCCGACCGGCGGCGGCTGGATGTCGATGCAGAGGATCTGGTCGAGCGCCCACTTGCCGCGCTTCACCGGCGAGGTGCGACGCGGCTGCGAGTTGGCGGTGAGAATGCTGCCGTGCGTGAAGATCCCGCTGCGCTGACCGCCCGCTGCCAGCGTGACGCGCACCGGCGTGCTGGAACCCGGCACCGGCAGCCCGTAGTGCTGCGCGAGCCGGTCGTTCAGATACGTGAACCGCGCATCGAAGAGGCCCAGGAAATCGGTCTGCGTCTGCAAGAACTCCTGGAACACCAGATGCGTCTCGTCGCGCATTGCCTGCTTCAGCGCGTCGTCCCAGGCGGGGAAGTAGATCGAGTCGGGGTTCACGTCGTCGAGCGCGCGCGTGCCGAGCCACTGCCCGGCGAACGAATCGACGAAGCCACGCGCCTTCGGGTCCAGCACCATCCGGTGAACCTGTGCGGCGAGCGTCGCGGGCACGTCGAGCGTGCCTGCGTCGGAAAGCGCGTCGAGTTCCGCATCGGGCATCGACGACCACAGGAAGTAGGACAGACGCGTCGCGAGTTCGTGGCTGGACAGCGGATGGATCTCCGCCGAGCGCGGTTGCAGATCGCGTTCGACGCGGAACAGGAACTGTGGCGACGTCATCGCCGCACTCATCGCGGCGCCGAGCGATGATTCGAAGTCGGCGCCGCCCTGCTCGGTGGTTTCCGCCAGCGTCACGAGCGTGTCGATCTCGGCCGTCGTCGGCGGACGGCGCCAGGCGCGGCGCACGAAGGCTTCGAGCCGCTCGCGCAGACAGGACCGCGTGCCGTCGACGACGGGATTGCAGAGCGCGCGCAGCGCGGCGATCTGCGGCGCTGGCGCAGTCGCATCGAGTGGGCCGTAGAGCTCGACGTAGTCGACATAGAGATTGCGGTCCGCGGGATCGACGTAGTAGTCGTTCGTGAACTCGACATGCAGCGTGTGCGTGCCCGCATCGAGGAACTTGCTCACGGTGTAGACGCCAGGCGCGGAGGACAGCGCGGGCACGTCGATCTCGCCGCCCACGGCGAGCGCGCCGTCGCGGATCTGCAGGCGCGCCACTTCGCTGCCCGCTGGCGTCTGGTAGGCGCGCACGCGGATCTCGTAGGTGGAAGGCGCCGCGACGGTCATCGCGACCGAGAGCCCGCACTCACTCCACAAGTTCCAGAAGCTGCCCGACTCGCCGCCGCATTCGTGCGTCGCGGTCTCGGCCTGCTCGCGCTGCGCGCTCGCCGGCGGGTAGACGCGCAGCGCCTCCTCGACCAGCGTGCGCGCGGCCGCCTCGGCCTTCTCGAAGAGCAGCGGCGAGATCGCGAGCACGTCGCCGATCGTGTCGAAGCCATAGCCGAAGTCGTCGGCCGGGAAGTCGAGCGCAGGGTGCGAAGTCGTGCCCAGCAGGTCGCGCACCGTGTTGTCGTACTCGGTGCGGTTGAGGCGCCGCAGCGTCACGCGGCCGGGGTCCTCGCACAGCGCCGCGTCGGGCGTCGCGTCGATCGAGAACGCCAGCTTGGTCGCGTCGAACGGCACCCCGCGATCCTGCGCGACGACGAACGGCGCGTCCGCATCGCGCGTGGTGCCCGGCGGCGTGGTGCCGAACGGCGCACACGAGATCGCCAAGCGTGAGGCGGCGGCGCTGCTCGTCACCATCACCGCGCCGCGCAGCAGACCGGCGCCGCCGTTCTGCACGGTGACGTGGAAGTGATACTCGAAGCGCTCGCGGCCGGTGCGCTCCTCGGAGATCGACCAGAACCGGATCGTCGCCGTTCCCACGCTACGCGTGAAGGTCGGCGACCCGGTGACTGCGGCGCGCGGCGCTTCGTGAATCTGTGTGTCGACGACCGGTGACGACGGCGTCGGCGATGACGGCGGCTCAGGCGGGGCGAACATGCCACTCGGCGCGGTCTGCTGCGCATCCGATGCGCCCGTCTCGATCTCCGTGTTCGCTGTGATCCCCGACACCGGAACTCGAACCCCGGAGTCGGCGCGCCTTGCGCTCGCGGGCACGTCCTCGCCTTCGGCCGCCGTCGCGTGCGGCGCGTCGCGCGACGCCGCCACCACCCCGAAGTCGTCGCCGCACGCGGCGGCGAGCGTCACCAGCGCGAGCGCAACGACGAGACGCGCGGCGCTCAGCATCGCGACCTCCCGTGGGCGGCGAGCGCAGTGAGCGACAGCACCGCGCTCGCGTGCTGTACGAGCACAGCGGGCTCGGGCACCACCGTCGTCCCGCTCTGCACCACCGCAAAGCTGGGATCGGGCTCGCGCACTTCGAAGTCCTGTTCGCCGGGTGTGCCGGCCCCCTGCCACTCGAAGCTCACGCGGAAAGCCGCGCCCGCGGACGGATCGTCGAACAGCGCCTCGGCGTCGTAGAAACCATCCGAGCCGAGACCCACGTCGGGCTGGCGGACGACCGCGTCCCAGTCGGAGCCTGGCGCCGGCAGCGACATCTGCAGATCGGTGTACAGCTCGGGATCGAAGCAGACGGTGAAGCCATAGCCCGCGTCGAACGGAAAGGCGTCGATCCGGTACTCGTAGCGCCAGCGATCGTGCCCCAGTTGTGTGTCGATGAGGTCCGACACCCCGTACGACACCTCGACGGCCTGCGCAGACCCGGCGACGAGCGCGAGCAGCGAGAGCGCAACGCGAGCGGGTCGATGCAGCGGCAACGGCGATCCTCACAGCGGGGCCGAGCCCGACTCGGCGTGGGTCCTGGTTTCGGGTTCCCTCGGCTCTTCGACGCGGCCGACGATTCGGATTGTGAGAGGCGTCACAGCCGCGGGATCGATGGCCGGGTGGCGCGCGCGATCGGCTGCGGTCCGCCTTTGGGGGGATGGACTCAGCGGGAGAGCGGCCGGCGGGGCTCAACGGGACCCGCGAGGGCGCGACGTGATTCACGGGCGGGGCCGGGCGGCACGGGCGCTGCGCGAAGCACGCCACGCGAGACCCAGCACGGCGGCAACGCCCGCGCTCGTCGCCGAGGTCGGCTCCGGCACCGGCACCCCGTAGTCGAAGCCGCTGTCCGTGGTCATCGTCACGTCCGGGTTCGCGGCGTCGACGAAGATGCGCGGCCGGATCGACAGACCGGCCGACTCGCCGATCGGAACGGCACCTGCGATGACGTATTCGAGACTGAAGATGAGGTTGGATCGTAGGGCACCCAGCACGGGCGAGGTCGTCGGGTCGTTCGACCTGGTCCACTCAAGCCGCGGCTCAATTGAAGCAATCGAAAGCGCGC
>JANLTC010000350.1:0-10723 GCA_031362725.1 Deltaproteobacteria bacterium
TCGCGCTCGTCGCGGCCTTCCAGGTTTCGTCGTTCTCGCAGTCGGTGGCGCTGCACAAACTGGAGACGGTATTCGGCGCGGCGGTCGGGCTCACGCTCTTCGGCGAAGTACCGACGCTGCTCGGCTGGGCCGGCATCCTGCTCTCGACGTTTGGCGTGCTGCTGATGAACCTCGCCCGGCCGGACGACGACGGCATCGGCTGGCGGCGCATGTTCGTGCTCGATCGCGGCTCGATCTACGCGCTCACCTGCGCGGCGCTGTTCGCGTTCACGTCGTTCTTCTTCAAGGAGGCGATCGAAGCGCTCGTGGCCGGCAATCCACAACTCGCGGGCGGTCGCTTCCAGCCCGCGGCGCATACCGTCTTCCATGTCGCGTGGATGCAGGTTGCGCTGGCGACACCTGCGGTCGCGTGGATGCGCCCCGGTGAGCTGCGCCGCACCGCGGCGCTCTGGCGCACGATGCTCGGCATCGGCATCACCGGCTTCGTCGGCAGCTTGTGCTGGTTCTGGGCCTTCGGCCTGACGCTCGTGGCGTACGTGCGCGCCGTCGGTCAGCTCGAAGCACCGATCTCGATCGTGATCTCTGCGCTCTGGTTTCACGAACGCGGCCTCGCGCGCCAGATCCCCGCCGTGGCAGCGATCGTCGGCGGGGTCGTGCTGATCCTGCTCGGCTAGGACGCGGGATCGAGGCGGATCGGCGTGGCGTCGTCGCGGCCGAACACGACGCCGATGTAGCGATCGGCGATGCCCTACTTGGCGACGAAGAGCGCGTTGATGCGGTCGCGCTCGGCGGGCAGCGGAACAGCGGTGAATTGGGCGCGCTGGCCGTTGCGCTCCACGTCGACCTCCGATTTCGCGCTGAGGCGCGACAACCATCCGGACTTGGGATCGCCCGCGCGAAGCCACGCATGGCCATCTGCGTCGACGACCCAGATGCGCGTCTCATGGACGGCGCCCGCGGCGTCGGTCGTGCGCAGCGTGACGATTTCGCCGCCCTTTTCGGAGGCGATGAACGCGAGACCGAACACGAAGACCCCGAGGCCCAGCACGAGACCCACGACGGTGGCGATACGACGAAGCATCATGTTCCTCCCGGGGCGGCGCGCGCAGCGTATCGCGGAACGCGTTGCGTGGCGCTCGGCGCGAGCCGCTCGACGCGCCCGGGGGCGATCTGTAACGTGTTTCAATTCGGAGGAGCGGTGTGACCGACGTCGCAAGAGCCCAACGCGGAGCGGGACTGGTCGAGGGGAAAGTCGCGTTGGTGACGGGCGGTGCGTCCGGCATCGGGCGGGCCACCGCGCTGGCGTTGGCACGCGACGGCGCCCGCGTGTTGGTGGCCGACCGCGACGGTGCGGGCGCAGAGGCCGTCGCAAAGGCGATCGCCGCGCAGGGCGGCGATGCGCGCGCGAGCGAGACGGACGTTGCGCGGCCCGAGCAGGTCGCAGCGATGGTGCGCGCGGCCGTCGACACGTTCGGTCGCCTCGACTGTGCCGTGAACGCAGCTGGCATCCTCGCGACACCGTCGCTGCTGCACGACCTCGCACTCGAGCAATGGGAGCGCACGCTTGCGGTGAACCTCACGGGCGTCTTCCTGTGCCTGCAGCAGGAGCTGCGCGTGATGCGCGCGCAGGGGTCGGGATCGATCGTGAACATCTCGTCCGGTGGCGGCGTGCTCGGCACGCCCGCACTCGGTCACTACTGCGCGTCGAAGCACGGCGTGCTCGGCCTCACGAAGACCGCGGCGCTCGAGAACGCGCGCAGTGGCGTGCGCGTGAACGCAGTCTGCCCTGGCTCCACCGACACGCCGATGCTGCAAGGCTTCATGGGCTCATCCCCCGAAGCGCGCAAGATGATCCTCGGGAGCGCCCCGGCCGGCCGGCTCGGAACGCCGGAGGAGGTTGCGGAGGCGGCCGTTTGGCTTTGCTCCGATCGCGCTTCCTACGTGAGCGGCGAGTCGCTGTTCGTCGATTACGCCGCGGTATCGAGATGACGTCAGGAGGCTACGCGGGATGAAGTTCGTGATTCCGACCGCGTTTTCGCCGCCGTCGCAGTTCTGCGAAATGGCGCAACTCGCCGAGGCGAACGGGATCGACGCGATCGCGATCTCCGACCACGTCGCGCATCCCGAGCAGATCGCCTCGCGCTATCCATACACCGCCGATGGTTCGATCCGCTGGACGGAGGACACCGCGTGGCCCGATCCCTGGGTGTCGATCGGTGCGATGGCAGCGGTGACGTCGCGCCTCCGCTTCGTCACGAACATCTACGTGCTCGCGCTGCGCAACCCGTTCCTCGCGGCGAAGGCGATCGCGACCGCCGCCGCGCTGTCGGGCGACCGCGTCGCGCTCGGTGTCGGCGTCGGCTGGTGCAAGGAAGAGTTCGAGTTTGCCGGCCAGGACTTCCACACGCGCGGCAAGCGCACCGACGAGATGATCGAGGTCCTGCGCAAGCTCTGGACCGGCGACTACGTCGAACACACCGGACGCTTCTACCAATTTGGACGGGTGCGGATGCTGCCGGCCCCGGCCGCAACGGTTCCGATCTACGGCGGGGGTCTCTCGGAGCCCGCGCTGCGCCGCGCCGCGCGGCTCGATGGCTGGATCTCGGACCTCCACACCAGCGCCGAGCTCGCCGAGATCGCCGCGACGCTGCGCCGCTACCGCGCCGAGATCGGACGCGCAGCCGCGCCATTCGACATGATCGCCGCCTGCGTCGACGCCTTCGACGCCGACTCGATCCGCCGCCTCGGCGACGCCGGCGTCACGCACTACGCGACCGCCCCGTGGATCCTCCACGGCGGCACCTGGGATTCGCTGCAACACAAACGCGACGGCCTCCGCCGCTTCCACGACGAAGTCATCACGAAAATCCGAGGCGTTTGAGAAGCCCCTCTTCCCGCGTAGCGAGCCACCGGCGAGCGGCGAGACCCCATAAGGACGCCGTCGCGCAAGCAAGCAGCACCCTGAAAAAGATCCCGCGTAGCGAGCCAACAGCGAGCGGCGAGATCCACAAGGCTCGCGCCCGCACGAGCAACGAGGTCCGGATGAAACGCTTCGAAACCAAAGTCGTACTCGTAACCGGCGGCGCTTCCGGCATCGGCCGCGCCTGCGCGCTGCGCTTCGCACAGGAAGGCGCATCCGTCTTCGTCGCGGACGTGCAAGCCGCCGCGCTCGACGCCACCGCCAAGGACGCGCGCGAACTCGGCGCCCCCTGCGAGACCGCGATTCTCGACGTCACCGATGAAGACGCCGTGCGCGACGCCGTCTCGAACTGCGTTGCGCGCTTTGGTCACCTCGACGTCGTCTGCAACGTCGCCGGCATCCTGCGCTTCGATCACACGCACGAACTCTCGCTCACCGACTGGAGCCGCGTGCTCGGCGTGAATCTCACCGGCACCTTTCTGCTCTGCCGCGAGGCGATCCCGCATCTGCTCGCGACGCGCGGCAACATCGTCAACATGGCATCCACGGCCGGCATGACCGGTCACCCGTGGTCGGCCGCGTATGCGGCGTCGAAGGGCGGCGTGCTGGCCTTCACGCGCTCGATCGCAGTCGAATACGCGGGGCAGGGCGTGCGCGCCAACGCGATCTGCCCGGGCAGCATCGAGACCCCGATCACGAAGGCCTTCCACGTGCCCGAGGGCGCCAACCCGAAGCTGGTGCGACGAATCATGCCGCTCACCGGCTTCGCGGGGCCCGAGAAGGTGGCGAACCTCGCCGCGTTCCTCGCCTCGGACGAGGGTTCGCACATCACCGGCGAAGAGATCCGCATCGACGGCGGCGCGCTGTCGTGAGCGGTCTGCAATCGCATTCGTCCGGAGGGCTGCTCGCGGGCCGTGTCGCGATCGTCTCCGGCATCGGCCCGGGCATGGGACGCGATGTGTCGCTGGCACTCGCGCGCGAGGGCGCCGACCTCGTGCTCGCCGCCCGCACGGCGCGCAAGATCAGCGAAGTCGCGGCCGAAGTGCGCGCCGCCGGGCGCCGCGCGCTCGAAGTGCCGACCGACATCACGAGCGCCCCCGATTGCAAACGTCTCGCCGAGCGCGCGATGGCGGAGTTCGGTCGCATCGATGTGCTCGTCAACAACGCCTTCGACATGGGCGGCTTCATCCGCATCGAAGACGCCAGTGCCGAGGACTTGCTGCGCCCGCTGCGCGTCAACCTGATCGGCTCGCTGCAGCTCACGCACGAAGTGCTTCCGGTGATGAAGGCGCAGCGCAGCGGCTCGATCGTGATGATCAACTCGATGATCATCCGCGACGTGCTGCCCAACATGGGTCCGTACGGTGCATCGAAGGCGGCGCTGATGGCGGCGACGCAGGGTCTCGCGCGCGAAATCGGCGTGCACGGCATTCGCGTGAACTCCGTCGTCCCTGGCTACATCTGGGGCGCGTCGCTCGAGGGCTACTTCGCGCACCAGGCCAAGCAGCGCGGCGTCGATCCGAAGCTGGTCTACGACGAGGTCGCCGCGCAGACCGCGCTGCGCCATCTGCCGACGTCCGAAGAGATCGCCGACGCGGTCGTGTTCTTCGCGTCGGACCTGTCCCGCGTCGTCACCGGGCAATCGCTCGATGTGAACGGCGGCCACGTGTTCCATTGATGGAGTTCGCCGGCAAGCGCGCACTCGTGACGGGTGGCGCATCGGGGATCGGCCTCGCGACGGCGCGCAGGCTCGCCGCGCTGGGTGCGCGCGTGGCGCTGCTCGATCTCGATGCGGCGCGGGCCGGCGCTGCGGCTGGCGAGATCGGCGCAGTCGCGCTCGTCGCGGACGTTCGCGACGCTGCCGCGGTCGATGCCGCGTGCGCCGAGGCGGCGGCGGCGTTCGGCGGCCTCGATCTCGCGTTCCTCAATGCTGGCGCCGGGCAGGTGGCGCCGCTGCACGAGTACGCGCCCGCCGACGTCGAGCGCCTGATCGCGGTGAATCTTCTTGGTGTCTACTACGGGTTGCGCTCCGTGGTGCCACATCTGCGCGCTGCGGGCGGCGGCGCGATCGTCGTGAACGCGTCGTGCAGCGGCATCCAGCCGACGCGCGGTGAGGCGCCCTACAGCGCGGCGAAGGCCGGCGTGATCGCGCTCGCCCAAAGCGGAGCGCTCGAGTACGGCCCCGCGATCCGCGTCAACTGCATTTCACCCGGCATGATCCGCACCCCGATGTCGGAGCTGCTGTTCAAGGTTCCGAAGTTGATGGATGGGTTCGACGAGGCGATCCCGTCGGGGCGCGCCGGCACGGCCGAGGATGTCGCTGACGTCGTCGTGTTCCTGCTCTCGGACGCCGCGCGCTACGTCACGGGACACAATCTGGTGGTCGACGGCGGACTCTCGTTGGTCGCAGCTGGCATCGATCCGGTGATGCGCCGGGTGCTCGCTGTGCTCGACACGCGAAGCGGCTGAGCGCGGTGCGCGTCGATGCTCCGCTCGCATTGGCGTCGCTCGAGGCGGCGGGCGAGGAGGCACGCCGGCTCGAAGCGCTCGGCTACGACGGCGCCTTCACCTACGAGGGCCCCCACGACCCATTCTTTCCGCTGGTGCAGGCCGCAACGGCGACCGAACGCATGGAGTTGATGACGGCGGTCGCGATCGCTTTCGCGCGTAGCCCGATGCTGATCGCGCAGATCGCGCACGATCTGCAAGGGCTCACGAAGGGACGCTTCCGGCTCGGGCTCGGTTCGCAGATTCGAGCCCACATCGAGCGACGCTTCTCGCAGCCGTGGTCGCCACCGGCGGCGCGCATGCGGGAGTACGTGAAGGCGCTGCGGGCGATCTGGTCGGCCTGGAACGACGGCACGCTGCTCGCGTTCCGCGGTGAGTTCTACACCCACACCTTGATGCCGCCGCTGATGCGCCCGGCGCCGTGCCCGTTCGGCCCGCCACCGGTGTGGCTCGCTGGTGTCGGCCCGCGCATGACCGAGGTCGCGGGCGAAGTGGCGGATGGATTCCTGGTGCATCCGTTCCACACGAGGGCGTTTCTGGCCGATGTGACCGGCCCCGCACTGCAACGCGGCTTGGCGCTCGCCGGTCGCGCGCGACGCGACTTCGTCGTCAGCGCGCAGCTGTTGATCGTGACGGGACGCGATGCCGCAGAAACGGAGCGCGCGCGCAGCGCCGTGCGCGCACAGATCGCGTTCTACGCTTCGACACCCGCCTATCGCGGCGTGCTCGATTCGATCGGGCGCGGCGCGCTGCATCCGGAGCTGCACGCGCTCTCGCGCAGCGGGGATTGGCAGGCGATGGCCGCGCTCGTCGATGACGAAGTGCTCGAGGCAATCGCCGTGTGTGCGCCGCCGGACGCTCTGGCCGAACGAATCGTCGCGCGCTGCGCGGATTTCGCGGACCGCGTCAGCCTGGTCTCGCCATGGACGTCCGATGCAGGCGCGTGGGTGGACGTCGTACGCGGACTCCAGGCGACCGCAGTTTGACGACCCGCGAGCTGCGGGATACGCAGTCGGCATGAGCGACCCGGCCGCCCTCGACTTCGATCGCCTCGACCTCGCCACACTGCGCCGCCGCAGCGGTGAGAAGTGGCAGCTCTACGGGCCCGACGTGCTGCCGGCGTGGGTCGCCGAGATGGACTTCCCGATCGCCGCGCCGGTGCGCCGCGTACTCGCGAGCGCGCTCGCGATCGACGACCTCGGCTATCCGCTCGACGTCCAGCCCGACGCACTCCCGGCGGCGTTCGCCGAGCGGATGGAGGCGCGCTTCGGCTGGCGCCCCGATCCGCGCGGCATCGAGGTGATCACCGACGTCGTGCAGGGAATCTACGTCGCGATCGACCAGTTCAGCGCCAGGGGCGAGGGCGTGGTCGTGCAGACGCCGGTCTACGCGCCGTTCCTATTCGCGGTGCGAGAACTCGAGCGCCGGCTGGTCGAAGCGCCGCTCGTCGCCGGAGCGTCGCGCTACGAGATCGACACCGATGCGCTGCGCGCTGCGATCGATCCGCAGACGCGGATCTTCCTGCTCTGCAATCCGCAGAATCCGACCGGCCGGGTCTTCGAGCGCGGCGAACTCGAGGTGCTCGCGGAGATCGCGATCGCGCACGATCTCGTCGTCGTCAGCGACGAGATCCACGCCGATCTGGTCTACGCGGGGCACCGGCACATTCCGTTCGCGTCGCTCGCGCCGGAGATCGAGGCGCGCACGTTGACGCTGACATCGGCGACCAAGGCCTTCAACATTCCGGGCCTGCGCTGCGGCATCGCGCACTTCGGCAGCGAGGGGTTGCGCAAGCGCTTCCAGCGCGTGCCGCGACACGTCCGCGGCGGACTCGGTTCGCTCGGCCAGGCGGCGACGCTCGCGGCCTGGCGCGAGGGGCAGCCGTGGCTCGACGCGGTGGTCGCGTACCTCGACGACAACCGGCGCAGCGTTGCGCGCTTCGTCACCGAGCGACTCCCTGGCGTCCGCAGCTTCGAACCCGAGGCAACCTTCTTGGCCTGGCTCGATTGTCGCGCGCTCGAACTCGAGCCGTCGCCGCAGAAGTTCTTCCTCGAGCATGCACGCGTGGCACTCTCGGACGGCGCCGTTTTCGGCGTGCCGGGCCGCGGCTTCGCGCGGCTGAACTTCGCGACGTCGCGGCCATTGCTGGGCGAGATCACCACCCGCATCGAAAAATCGCTGCGAGAGCGCGGCACGCGGTGATAGGCTGCGGCCCATGCCGCTCACCATTCGCGATCCCGAGGTCATGGGTGTCACGGCCAGCAGCGTGACGCTCGCGTTCCGTGTCGAAGACGCTGCCGGCGCCGCGGATGCGGCCGCGCGTGTCCTACTCGACGGCGAGCTGCGGGCGCGCAGCGAAACCAGCGCCGGCGCGCGTCTGGTGCGCATCGAAGGGCTCGACCCGGACACCGAGTACACGCTCGCGATCGAGGTCGATGGCGCCGCGCGTCCCGCGCCCGATCGCTATTTCCCGGAGCGCGTGCGCACGCTGCCTGCGCCGCGCGCACGCCGCACCGCCACCTTCGCCACGCTGAACGATCTCCATTTCGGCGAGCCCCGCTTCGGCGGCCAGCTCACCGCCGATCACGAGTACGGCGATGCCGCCGAAGGCTTTCCGGTGATCCGCGCCGACGACACCGAAGTTCCCTACTGGCGTCTGATGAACGACGATGCGATCGCGGAGATCAACGCCGCGAACGTCGACGCCGTGGTGGTGAAGGGCGACATCGCCGATCGCGGACTGCCCGAGCAGTTCGGCTTCGCGCGCGAGGCGTTCGCGAAGATCCGCGCGCCGCACCACGCGTTCCTCGGAAACCACGACTATTACGGTCGCCACAACGGCGCCGGCGAAGTGGATGGCTACGCGCTGCTCGGCCAGGCGCCGGCGCCACGCAGTGTCGATCTCGGCGGCTGGCGGCTGGTGCTGCTCGAGACGGCCGAGCCGGGCGATCACCACGGCGTCTTCGACGACGATCGCCTGCAGTGGCTCGCGGAAGCGCTCGCCGAGACGCACGAGGAAGCGATCCCGACGCTGTTGCTGATGCATCACCAGCCGGTGCCGCCCGAGAAGCGCGACTCATACCCGAACTCGATCGGCATGCTGCCCGAGCACTCGCTGCCGTTCTTCGACCTGATCGGCGCGAACCCGCAGGTGAAGGGCGTACTGATCGGCCACACCCATCGCAATCGCGTGCGGCGCTATCGGGCGTCGGGCACGACGCCGTTCGTCGAGGTGAACTGCACCAAGGACTACCCGGGCGGCTGGGCGCACTACGAACTCTACGACGACGGCTCGTTCCGCCAGGAGGTGCGCCGTACCGGCAGCACGCGGGCGCTCGCGCACTCGACGCGCTGTCGCGAGTGCTTCCGCGGCTTGTACCGCGATTTCGCGCTCGGCGCGCTCGGCGAGCGGAGCTTCGTCGCGGGAGGACGCTGACGCATGAATGTCGCGGCGGCGTCGGCGGCCGAATTCGCGCGCGCGATTCGCTTGAAGCAGATGTCGTCGCGCGAAGCCGTGGAAGCGTGTCTGGCGCGCATCGCGCACGTCAACCCGGCGTTGAACGCAGTCGTGGCGATGCGAGAGGACGATGCGCTGCGCGATGCGGACGCCGCGGATGCTGTGCTCGCGCGTGGCGGTTCGATCGGCTCGCTTCATGGCGTGCCGATCACGATCAAGGATTCGTTCGACACGGCCGGACTGGTGACTACCTGGGGCACGCCGGGTCGCAAGGGCTTCGTGCCCGACGCCGACGCCTCCGCGGTCGCCCGCCTGCGCGCGGCTGGAGCGATCGTGCTGGGCAAGACCAACACGCCCGAGTTCACGCTGGGCTACGAGACGGTGAATCCTGTCTACGGACGAACCAATAATCCCTATGACATCGCGCGCACGCCGGGCGGATCGAGTGGCGGCGCGGCCGCGATCATCGCCGCCGGCGGCGTGCCGCTCGATCTCGGCTCCGACACCGGCGGCAGCATCCGCTTGCCGGCGCATTTCTGTGGCATCGCCGGCATCCGCCCGACGCCGGGTCGCGTGTCGCGCGCCGGGCACGCGATCGGACCGGGCACCGCCACCGATGCGCTCACGACGATCGGACCGCTCGCGCGGCGCGTCGAGGATCTCGTGCTGGTGCTGCCGCTGCTGGTGGGGCCGGACGGGTGCGATCCGTTTCTCGCACCGGTCACGCTCGGGGATCCCACCGGCGTGACGCTCGCAGGTCTTCGCGTCGCGCTTTTCGTCGACAACGGGATCTCCGCGGCCGATGCGCCGGTTGCGGACGCCGTGCGCGCGGCGGCCTCGGCGCTTTCGGCTGCAGGCGCGCGCGTGGTCGAGTACCGGCCGCCGACCGTCGCGCGCTCCGTGCCGCTCTTCATGGCTGTCCTGCTGATCGACGGCGGCGCTGGCATCCGGCGGTTGCTGGGGCGGGCCGGCACGCGCGTCGAGGACAGCGCGCTCGCGGGCTTCGCCGCACTGCCTGCGTTGCCGGTCGAAGAGCGCGTGCGCGTCCTCGACGAGTGGGACCGCTTCCGCAGCGATCTGCTCGCAGAGACACGCGACATCGATCTGCTGGTGTGCCCCGTGAACTCGCACGCCGCACTCCGCCACGGCGAGGTCGACGCGGAGATGCTCGCGTTCACGCACACGATGGCGTGGAACCTCGGGGGCTGGCCCGCCGCCGTGGTGCGTGCGGGCACGTCGCCGGAGGGGCTCCCGATCGGTGTGCAGCTGGTAGCGCAGCCGTGGCGCGAAGACGTCGCGCTCGCGGCGGCGGCCCATATCGAACTCGCGCTCGGCGGCTGGCAGCCGGCGCCGGAGGTTTCCGC
Organism: Deltaproteobacteria bacterium; assembly: GCA_031362725.1. GTDB lineage: Bacteria > Myxococcota_A > UBA9160 > UBA9160 > PR03 > PR03. The sequence continues at coordinate 10,250 of JANLTC010000350.1, forward strand.
TTGAGTCTTCCGAAGCGCATCGGCTGGTGGGTGATGGGCGCGTTCTATGCGTTCGCGGGCGTCAATCACTTCCTCTCGCCGGCGTTCTACGTCCAGATCATGCCGCCGTATCTGGGAGCGCACCGCGAACTGGTCGAGTTGTCGGGCGTCGCCGAGTTTGCGCTTGGGCTCGTCGCGCTGGTGCTGGCGCCGCGCGTGCCGCGGATCCGACGCTGGACGGCGTGGGGAATCATCGCGCTGTTGATTGCGGTGTTTCCGGCGAACCTCCACGTCGCGCTCCACAACGTCGCAGTCGGCGGCGCGAGCGAAGGCCTCGGCGCCCTCAACTGGGTGCGGCTGCCGCTCCAACTCGTACTGATCGGGTGGGCGTGGATCTACACGCGCACCGACACGAGCGACTAGGAGAGCGGAGGTGCCGGGCGTCAGGTTATTTTTTGTCAGGTTATTCAGTCAAACGGGGCGAATTGGCCGAGC
>JANLTC010000370.1:0-33373 GCA_031362725.1 Deltaproteobacteria bacterium
TCGACGGCCGCGCCGGGAACCGTCAAGCGTCCGCGCACGCCGGCCGCGAGGAAGTTCGCGCGCGCCGTCTCGACGCGCTGCTCACACACCGCTGCGTTCGCGTCTTCGCAGCGATCGCGGATGATCTCGCCCGCCTGCCAGCAACACGGCACGTACGCGCCCTGTGGTTCGGGGCAGACGGCGTTGCCGGACGCGTCGAAGGTCACTTCGCGGAAGTCGCGGTACTGCTCCGAGTTGCCGTGACCGGAGAACACCTCGATCAGCTTCTGGCGCTCGGGGTCGTGCTGCTTGGCGTTGAGCTGCTTGTCCCAGGCGGAACCCGGTGGTGTATAGATGCCCCAGGTCGTGCCGTGCGGAATCACCAGCGCCGGGAAGGCCCACTGATCGAGCTTCGCGAAGAGCTTCTCGGGCGTCTCCGCGCCCTCGGAGCAGGTGTCGGGGAGCTTGCGCGTATCGACGCCTTCCTCGCAGATCGGCGTCTCGTGCAGCTCGCGGACGAATTGAAACAGGTTCTGGTAGTACTGGTGATTCGGGAAGTCGGCGAGTGGCAGCAGCAAGCGCTGGCCGAGTCCGACGCTCTGGCGCATCGCCTGCGCGGCGAACGAGCCCGAATGGATCGGCCGGCGCGGCACCTTGTCCGCTTCGGTGTCGCGCAGCACGACGTTCTTGTGGCCGTAGTGATCCGCCGGCGTCTGGCCGATCTGCGTCCACTCCCAGCCGAGGAACGACACCATGTCGGGGTTCTGCGGATCGCCCGCGATCGCGTTGCACTGGCGGATCGCTTCCTGCGTCTCCTGCCAGCGCGCCGGCGTGATGCTCTCGGCGTGGTCGTTGATGCTGAAGAAGTCGAGCCCCGAGCAGTAGCGCGCGTAGTCGCAGGCGTCGGCGATCGGATGGGCGCCTTCGCCTTGCAGGATCGGCATGCCCATCATGAACGCGTCGGCGGAGAACGTCGTGTGGACGTGCAGATCTCCGAACAAGATCTGATCGGCGGGCGCGGGCGATGCCGCAGTCGTCGCCAACTCGCGCGCCGTCTTCGCCTCGGCGTTCGCCCGCGACTGCACGACGGCGTCGGGGAGCCGCGCGCCTTCGATCGTGCCGGGGTCTTGATGCTCGCCGCAGGCAAGCATCACGGCCAGAGTCGCGACGAACGTTCCACCTGCAGCACGCCACATCGATCGCATCATGGGTTCCCCTCCCGGGCCGCCATCCTAGCTCCAGCCGCAGGCGCTATGCGAGCGACTTGCGCAGCTCGACGTGCACCTCGCGATACTCTCGCGCCTCGTAGAGTGCGCGTGCCTCGCGGTTGCCCGCCATCACGCCGATGCCGATCGTGTCCATCCCGAGCGATCGTGCGTACGCCTCGGCCCGCGCGAGCAGCGCGCGACCGATCCCGCGGCGCCGCCACGCATCGAGCACCACGAGGTCCGAGACGTAGGCGTAATCGGCCTGCGGCTCGTCGGGTTCCTGCGGCGGCACGCGTCCCCACACGCAGACGAAGCCGACGACGTTGGCGTCGACCGCGGCTACGAATACCCGACCCGACCACGTCGCGCAGCGCGCGAACATCCGATCGAGATAGGCGTCGGCGACCGCCTCGCCGCGCGGCGCTGCAGGATCGATCCCATGCTCGACTTCCTGCAGCGCCACGAAGCAGGCGCGCACGCCAGCGGCGTCGCGCGAAGCGTCGTAGTCGCGAAGCGCCGCTGCCGGATTCGTCAGTCGGTGACCTGCGCGGAGCGCTTGCCGAACACCGGTACGTCGGCGTCGATCAGCTTCTTGAGCGACGGCCGCGACCACATGCGATCGAGGAACGCGCGCAGCTTCGGGAAGCGCTTGCGCTCCGGTGCAAATCCCGCGAACCACGGGTTCACCATGATGCTCGCCACCGAGATGTCGGCGATCGAGAGCTGCGTGCCGACGAAGTACTCGCGATCGCCGAGTTCCTTCTCGAGGTACGCGAAGAGCGGCGCCGCATCCTCCTCGAAGGTCTTCTTCGCGACGGCCTCGACCTCGGCGCTCGGCGCCTGTCCCCCCGAGAAGATCGGCTGCAACACCAGCGGGAAGAACACTTTTCCCCCGACGAGCGCAACCACGCCGCCGTCCATGAACTCCTCGAACCACAGCGCGCGGGCGTAGTCGTAGGGATCGGTCGGATAGAGCGCCGGCTTCGGGAAGCGCTTCTCGAGATACGCGCAGATCACCGACGAGTCGGCGAGCGTGCGGTCGCCGTCCTTGAGGGCGGGGATCTTTCCGAGCGGCGAGATGTCGCGCCAGCCGGGCGGCCCGGCGAACGGATTGACTTGTTCGTGCTCGTAGTCGAGGCCCTTCTCGGCCAGGAATGCGCGAACCTTGCGGACGAACGGGGACACGCTGCCCCCGAGTACGACGAGCGACATGAAGATTCTCCTCGCGATGCATGTTGGGGCGCCGGAGCACTCTATGCGGACTCCGCGGCACGCACCACCTCGCCGCGAGTCGCGTCGCTAGAGTGCGATCGCGATGACGGACGGCAGCGCGGCGACTCGGCACGGGTGGGGGCTTTGGCTCCGCCTCACGCTGTACGCCGGCATGCTGCCGCCCCTGGTCGTCGTGCCGCTCGGCATCGGGCGCACCCCGACGGCCGTCGCCTGCGTCGTCGGCGGGCTCGTGCTTTGCATCGCCGCGGCAGCCTGGCCGCGCAGTCGCAGCGCGGTCGCGAACGCGATTGCCGGTTCGCGCGTGCTGCGTGGCATCGATGCGCTGCTGTGGAACGTCGCGATCGTTCTTGCGGTCGGCGAGGTGGTGCTCGCGGTCGCGGGGCGCTTCGTCAGCACGCCGCTACTGGCGACACCGAATGCGAGCGCGCACGAACACATCGAGCAGGCGCGCCGGGATGTCCTCGCGTACTTCGGCCGCGACACCGGAAACGCCCGCGGCTACACCGATATCGAGCCGCGCAGCGACGTGTCGGACACCGTTCGCATCGTCGCGCTCGGCGACAGCTTCGCCTACGGGATCGTCGGCTACGAGAAGAACTTCCTGACGCGGCTCGAAGCAAAACTGGGTGCGCGCATCGGGCGTCCCGTCGAGGTGTTGAACCTGGGCCTGCCCGGACTGCAACCCACGGACTACCTGCAGATGCTCGCCGACGAGGCAATGCCGCTGCATCCCGATCTCGTATTGGTCTGTCTCTTTGCCGGCAACGACTTCATGCGGGTGGGCGACGCGACGCCGTTCGATGCGCGGAACTGGCGTCTTCTCGGTTTCGCACGGCGGCTGCAGCGTTACGCAGCCGAGCGCGGGCGGGGTCCGGATCGGATCGCGGCGAAGGTCGATCCGCCGAAGGGCTGGAGGGCGACGCCGCAGGGGTTCTCTCCCGAGGCCTACCTCGAACTCGCGACGAAGTACGTGCCGCTGCTGCGCCGCGAGCGCGACGCATCGGTGCAGAGCGCGATCGACGACACGCTCGCGATCGTTGCGGAGATCGCCGCGCTCGCGGCGCCAACGCCGATCGCGGTCGCGGTGCTGCCGACCGAGCTGCAGGTCAATCCGGAACTGCGTGCGTCGGCGCTCACGCAGCTGCAGTTGCGCGATCAGGATGTCGATCTCGACACGCCGGCGCGCGAGACGCGTTTGCATCTCGACGGGCGCGGCATCGCGGTGATCGATCTGCTGCCCGCACTCTCGGCGGCCGAACGCGACGGCAATGTCTACGCGACGCGCGACAGCCACTGGAACGAGCGCGGCAACGAAGTGGCCGCAGAGTTTCTCGCCGCGACGTTGGAATCGGCGGTGCGCCGCATCGCCGCGACGAAGCAGGCGCCCACGTCCGACACCGGGCGGGTGCAGCCCGGCCGGTGAGCAGCGGGCGCGAGTCCGGGCGACCCGCGTTCGATGCGCTCCCTTCTTCCTATCGTGCGGAGCGCGTTCGGCCGATCGGTGGCGCTGGCTTACAGGGAGGGCCGCATATGAAGCTTGCAACCATCACTCGAATCACCCGCTCGCTGCTTGGACTCGTCGCGCTCGCGGCGCCGCTCGCGATCGCCCCCGGATGTGCCAAGGACGGCGAACTCCGCGGGGAACTCGTCGCACCGCAGGGGGCCAGCAAGGACGAGGCGGCCTACGACCTCGGCTTCCGACTCGGCGGCCGCGACCGCAACACCGACCAGACCTCGGACTACGCGCGCCACGACCGCTCGTATGGTCCGGCGAGCGAGCAGTCCTTTGCGACAGGCTATCGAGACGGTTTCTCGGGCGTGACGAACCGATATGGCGCGCCGGAAGCACGCCGCTGGATGAGTCAGGACAACCCGAACTGAGCCGTGTGGCCCCATGAGCCGGGCCGTTTGCGCGGGGACGGTTCGCGACGCGAAGCGCTTCGCTCAGCCGAGGCGCTTGCGGTGGGCGAGGGCCAACAACGATCCGAGGCTGCATGCGCCGAGCAGAGCCACGGCGGGCTCGGGCGCCAGCAGCACCGACGCCCACCCGTCCGATCGCCCGACCGTCACGAGGTCGGGGCTGCCGTTCCGGTCGAAATCTCCGACGGCGATCATCTGCTCGCCCGCTCCGGTGCTCACGTAGCCGCGCGCCGGGAACCGTTCATAGGGCGCGAAGGTGCCGTCGCCGTGGCCCCTGTGGACGGCGACCGTGATGCCGTCGTCGTTGTCGTCGTCGTCGCCGAGCGCCGCGATGTCGATCTTCGCATCGCCGTCGAAGTCCGCGGTGACCATGTCGAAGAGATAGGGGATCGACCCGAAGCTGTAGGTCGGGCTGGCGCCCTGCTCGATCGGCCAGCCGGGGACGTAGTCCGCGATCTCGGCGTCACTCGCGACGAGGAGATCGCTCCCGCCGATCAGGAGGTCGTTCTGCCCGTCGTGGTCGAGATCGGCGAGCGCGACGGCCGTCCCCGTGTTGCCGCTGGCGCGGACGCCGTAGCTCCACGTGGACTGGAAGAACGGCGTGTAGCTAGTCACGGCGACGCCGATCTGCGTGAAGCCGCTCTCGCCGCCGCTCACCGCCTCGTCGCGTGCGAAGGACTGCCCGGGATACACGACGTCTTCGCCCACCGCGATGTCGTTCGAGACCGGCCCCCAGTCGTCGATGTTCTGGTTGACGTCGTAGTTCACGTCGCAATACGGAGGATTCGATCCGGCGCCGTCGATGTCGAACTCGAAGTCGGAGACGCGAAGGAAGCAGAGCGTAGTACCCAGACCCGCGAGGTACGCGCCGAAGACGAGTGTCGGCCCGTCCATCGCGCCGAGCCGCAGGTACAGAACGGCCGCAGCGGGCGACGCATTGTTGAGGTAGCCGACGCCGATCGTCTGCACGGCTCCGAAGTGGCCCTGGCCGTCGCCGAGCATCCGCCCGAGCTCCTGCTGGTTGCCGCAGATCAGCGCGACGTCGAGGTAGCCGTCGGTTGCGGGATTGAATTGGCCGACGACGATCGAGCCGGCACCGTCGCACGAAGGGAAGGCCTGCGCAGGCGCGAACGTGCCGTCGCCGTTGTTGAGGAGGACGTTCACCGTGCCGTGAGCCGCACCCGCGGTGAGCGACTCGACGACGAGGTCCGGCCCGTTTTGGCTGTCGAGATCGGCGACCGCGACGGAGTCCAATGCGTTCAAGGGCTGGGACTCGAGCAGGTAGTCCGTCCGCGCGAACGAGAAGACGCCCGCGAAGGTGACGGCCGGCGCCACCACGACGACGGCAGCGACCATCACGGTCGCGGCCAGCGCCCGGCGAAGAGCGATGGAATGAGGCTGTCTTCGCATCGGCTGACCCTACCACTGTTCTTGCGCGCGCGGTCGCCGACGGTTCGAGAGTGCACGCAAAGCGCGCCCGGCCCACGCTGTACAAAACCAAGTCGGTGCGGGGTCGATCTCGCCGCGCGTGGTGGATGGATGCGCGCTACGGAATCCCCGGGCACGCGCCAGCGGGCAACAGGCCCGCGTCTTCGAGGCGTCGCGCAACCGACTGCGCCACCAGCGCGTTGCCCGTTTCGGAGTAGTGCACTCCAGCGGCGCTCGCGCGCGGACCGAACAGGAAGAGCGCGCCGCGTTCGGCCGGCGGCACGGCTTCGAATTCGGCAGCGAGATCGAAGCGCAGCACGCCGGGATCCAGCTTGGCCAGCGCCTGCTGCGCGAAGGACGGAAGCGGTGCCAGTAACGCCGGATCGGTGTCGGCAAGGCTCGGCAACAGCACGAGCACCGGCGTGGCTCCGCGCTCGTTTGCAGTGCGCACGAACTCGCCGAGCACCATCTCGATCACGAGCGCCGATTCGGCCTCGCCCGTCTGCGGCGGCTCGGCGGGCGCGGGGCCGAAGATGGCGGCTACGCGCCGCGCGAGTTCGACGATGCGCAGCGAGTCGAGCAGGCGCAGGTTCTGCGTGAGCAGCGGCGAAAGGTACGGCGTGCGCGGCACGGGCACGTTCTCGATCGCGAGCTTGCCATCGCGCACGCGCAGCAAGGGCTTGCCGTACGCGACCATGCGCGCGCGACGCACGCGCGAAAAGTCGTCGGCGATCAGCGCCGCGACCACCACCTGGTGTGCGAGCGCACGCGTGTCGCGTGCGTACGCGAGAGCGCTCTGATCGACTCCGTAGCCCGCCTGGCCGAGATTCGGCGCCTCGACGCGCGGACACAGGCGCTCGAGCTGCGCCGGCCATGCGTCCGCGTCGCCGACTCCGTAGCCCTGCGTGAACGAGTCGCCGATGCAGACGACGCGCGTCGTGCCTTCCGGCACCGCGTCCGCAAACTCGCGCTCGTTGCGAAAACCGCGCGCGTTGGTGGTGAGCGTGCGCCCGGGGCCGTAGAGATCGGCGGCCGTCTTGCTCTTCGCGCCGACCCAGCCGAGGTCTGGGTCGTACACCGTGTGCGCGCGTTCGTGGAGCGGAGGCCAGAAGTTCATCCGTGCGTGCCACAGGAACACCGTGACGCTGGCCGCACCCTCGAGAAGCAGCAGCGCGACCGCGGCGGCAACGAGGCCGAGCATCAGCTGGCGCAGGCGTCCGGGCCGTATCGGCGGGCCACCCGCGCGGTGGACGGGATTGGGTCGTCGTCGGTGCACTGGCAACACTTCGAGGAGTTGGGGGCGGGAGCGATGCTGGTCCAGGCCAGAATCGGACTGGCGACCTTCGTATTTTCAGCGACAAAACCGGAAGACGCAAGACAGCGAGAGCGCAGCGGAAGGGGCCGCGCCTGCGCCGAGCCACTCGCCATCCTGAGAGAACACCAAGCGGTCTGCACTCGAGAATGTAGGAAGAACCAGCGGGGATTCCGGTGTCGAGAAGCGGTGTTCTGGCAGTCCCCGTCCGAGGGCGAGTGCGCGCGGGGCCAACGCTTCGATTGGCGCGCGAGGATCGAGCCCCTAGTCGCGCAGACTCGATCGCCGCCGCGCAGCCAGGATCGTCGCGCCGAGCGCAACGAGCGCCGCGCTGGTGGGTTCCGGCACATCCGGGTTCGATGGACGCGTTCGGATCGCGCCAACGGCGTCGATGTCGGCGCCGACGGAGTTGCCCACCTGATTGCCTTCGTTGCCGTCGTCCGTGAGTCGCACGTAGAAGAATGCCGTGCTCATGCCGAAGCCGAAGGCATCGAGGTCGATCCCCGCGGTGGAGCCGTAGACCTTGCCGACGGACGCCCAGTTGGTCCCGTCGGCGCTGACTTCGACGAACGTGTCCTCGACGTCGGGCCCGACCTCGAAGATCCACAGGTCGAAGTCCGCGCTGTCACTGCCGGAGAGCTCGTTGTCGAGGAAGTGCAGCGTGATGCTGCCGCCGTCGCCCAGCGAAACGGAGTCACACTCGATCGCGACGTCACACACATCGTCGAGTCGGGCGTTCGGCACGCCCAGCGCGTTGAAGCTGCCGCGATTGCCCGCAGTCGGCTGGCCGCTGTTCATCGTCGGCGAGTAGTCCACTACTTCGTCTGCGAACGAGAGTGCAGCGTTGGGGAACTCGGCCGAGCCCTGGGCGTTGCCGATCGTAACGGCACGGGAAGTTACGCCATAAAGGGTCATGCAGGCGAGGAGCAAGAGAAAGCCAAGTTGCCTACGTATCGCCACGGCAGCATCTCCAGCATCGAGCAGCGGCTCTGCTGGGAAGTGACCGCGAGTACCAGAAAGGTGTCGCCTGCGGCCCCGCGGCTGACCCGGATGGACCGCCGAGTCCGTGGCCGATGCGCGGCACCGGCCTTGGCTCGTTCCTGCGAGTCGTACGGTGTTGGACTCGTCCGAAACGTCGTCGGCGGGCGAGATTCGTAGCGCCCTGGCGCGATTCGGAGGCCGCCTGCCGGCTCGACGACCGCAGTACTTCGAGAGTCCTGGCCGAACGTCACGCGCCCGCTCTCGCGCGCCGGCTTCCGCGAGCCGGGTTCCATCCGGGGTCACGCTCTTGGCGGGCTTGGCCGATCCCGATCAAGCCGCGACTGGCGTGAGGCAACGCGCGCACGAAGAACGCGCGTTGTTCCGGAGCCTCGAGGAAGCCTCACGGCAAGTCCCGCCGGTGGCGCGAGCGCAAACGGGGTCGAACGTTTGGCGGCGCGCGTCAACTCGGGCATCAGGCGATGCGGCCCGAATCAAGGCGTCTCGCAGCGGGTGGGCCAGGCCGACGTCGGCGTGGCCGCACGAGCTGTCGCCGAGCAACCCCAGTTGCGAGCGAGGCGCGGCCGACTTGCGCGCAATCCAGGGCGATGTTGGGGTGTTGATGGTGGCCCAGGCCAGAATCGAACTGGCGACACCCGCATTTTCAGTGCGGTGCTCTACCAACTGAGCTACCGGGCCACCGGGTCGGCGATCTTAGGGGAAGGGGTCTAGGGCGTCGACCCGTTCTTTTTGAGGTCTTCGACGACGTCGGCCCAGTGGCTCGCGTCGGGCGCGCGGTTGTGCGTGAGGCTCACGCCGTCGGCGATTCCGGCGAGCCGAGCGCGCAATTTGTGCGCGATCTCGCGACGCGGGCCGACCACCGCGATGGCTTCGAGTACGTCGTCGTCGATGAGCGCCGCCATCTCGTCCCAGCGTCCCTCCTTCGACATCCGGTTCAGCTCGAGGTGCAGGTCGCCCCAGCCGTGGCAGTCGAGCGTCCCGCGGTAGGCGGGGGTCGATCCGTAGAAGGCGAGCTGCTTGCGCGCGGCGGTGACGACGCGTTCCATCGCTTCGTCGCCATCGGCGGTGACGACGAGCGTTGCGCAGACGATGTCGAGGTCTTCGCGTCGCCGGCCGCTTTTCGCGAGTCCGCGTCGGAGCGCGGGCAGCGTGCGTTCGAGCAGTGACTTTCGCGTCTGGAAGGGATGCGCGAAGAAGCCATCGGCGACTTCGCCGGCCACCTCGGTCATGCGCGGACCGAAGCCGCCCAGGTAGATCGGCGGCGGCCCGAACGGATTCGGGCCCGGGTCGAACGCGGGGATCATCAGCGTGTGGCGGTAGAACTCGCCTTCGAAGCGATCGAAGATCGCGCGCACCGCCAGCGCGAGTTCGCGCATCCGCGCGGCGGGTCGCGACCACACCGAGGAGAAACGGTTTTCGATGTGCGGGCGCACCTGCGAGCCGAGCCCCAGCAAGAACCGCCCGCCGCTGATCGACTGCAGCCCGTACGCGAGGTTCGCGAGGTTCATCGGGTTGCGTGCGAACGCGACGGCGATCGCGGTACCGAGTCGCAACGTGCTCGTGTGTTCGGCGGCGAGCACCAGCGGCAGGAACGGGTCGTGTTTCGCTTCGAAGCTGAAGGCGCCGTCGTAGCCGATCGCTTCGAGGTGCGGGAACACGCACCGCGCGTCGCGGGGATCTTCGAGCGGCGCGGTCGTGTAGATCTTCAGGCGGCGGGGAATCATGCGTTGCTGAAGCCGCGTACGAAAAGCGCTTCGAGCGGCGCGTGGGCTTCGACCATCGCGATCTCGGTATCGCGCGGCGCCGTCGCGAACGACTCCGCGGCGCGGATCGTCGGACCCAGCAGCCGCAGGTCGCCAGCGGCGTTGACGAACACGCCGGGTCGCGCGAGCGCAAAGTGCACGGCGCGTTCGATGTCGGATGCGTCGGTGAGCGGTTCGTACCAGGTGTCGTGCGTGGGCGCGGCACCGTCCTGCCAGCGTCGGCGCGCAATCGCCTTGATCGTCTGCACCGCGACGTTGCGTTCGCGACACACGGCGAGCAGCTGCTCGAACTCGGCCGCGTAGCGGGCGTCGCGCAGCATCGCCGGATTCATCGGCAGCAACACCGAATCGAAGTCGAAATGTTCGAGGCTGCGCCGGTGCATCGCAGCGACGCGCGTGCCGTGGCCGGTAACGCCGATGAAACGCACGAGCCCTGCATCGCGTGCTTCGATCGCCGCGCGCAGCGCGCCGTCGTGGCCCATCGCGGTTTCCCACTCGTCGTCCTTCACCAGATTGTGGAGCTGCAGCAGATCGACGCGGTCGACGCGCAGCCGTTCGAGCGAGTGGCGGATCTGTTCGCGCGCGGCGGCATAGCTGCGCTCGCCGGTCTTGGTGGCGAGGAAGAAGCGCTCGCGATGGGTCTCCATCCACGGGCCGATGCGCAACTCGGCGTCGCCGTAGGAGGCGGCGGCGTCGATGTGGTTCACGCCCGCGGCGAGCAGCTCCGCGAGCGTGCGATCGGCCTCTTCTTGGCTGGTCCGCCACAGCGCTGCGGCCCCGAAGATCAGCCGCGTACTCGCATGACCGCTGCGACCGAACGGGAGAGTCTCGATCACGACGTTCCTCCGGGTCTATGGAACCGACAGACGCGAGCCCTTGAGACGTCGCGTGACATGGACGATACACCCGCCGCGGAGGATCCCAGATGACTGGCCAGCTTCATTCGATCCGTGAGCCGAGCGAGATTGCGCTGCGCGATGTGCCGCGCTCGACGCTCTCCGAGATGGTTTCCACGATGCTGCGCAACCAGGGCCGCATCGACATGCTGTCGCCGCTCCAGCGCATGCACGAGCGTTATGGCAACGCGGTGATGCAGGTGACGCCGCTCGTCAAGATGGTGAACCTGTTCGGCCCCGACGCGAATCGCCTCGTGCTGCTCGACCGCGACGGGATCTTCTCGTCGCGCAAGCCGTGGACCGCGATCATGGGTCGGATCTTCCCGAACGGCCTGTTGCTGCGCGACGGCGACGAGCACAAACACCACCGCAAGATCATGCACGAGGCCTTCAAGCGCGCGCCGCTGCGCGAGTACGCGGCGCGCATGAACCCGATGATCGCCGCGGGGATCGAGAACTGGGGCGACGATGGCGGCAAGCGGCTCGCCTTCCCCGCCTACAAGTCGCTGACGCTCGACATCGCCGCCTCGATCTTCGTTGGCGTCGATCTCGGTCCCGAAACGCAGCGGATGAACGGCGTCTTCGAGGATCTGGTCGCGGCCTCGATGTCGGTGCTGCGCTTGCCGATCCCAGGTCTCGAGTTCCAGCGCGGTCTCGAAGGACGCAAGTTCCTGGCGCGCTACTTCCGTGATCTGCTGCCGAAGAAGCGCGCGGGCGCGGGCGGCGACATGTTCAGCCGGCTCGCGCGCGCCCAGAACGAAAGCGGCGAGCGCTTCGGCGACTCCGATGTCGTCGACCACATGATCTTCGCGATGATGGCCGCCCACGACACCACGACGAGCGCGCTCACATCGATGACCTACGAGTTGGCGCGCAACCCGGTCTGGCAGGATCGCGTGCGCGAAGAAGCGTTCGCGCTCGGCAAGCCCGAGCTCGAGTTCGACGATCTCGATCGCGCGCGCGATCTCGGTCTGGTGATGAAGGAAACGCTGCGCCGCTATCCGCCGCTCCCGGTGATCCCGCGCAGGGCGGAGGCCGCGTTCAACTTCGAGGGCTACCGGATCCCGGCCGGCTCGATGGTGGTGGTGGCACCGATCCATACCCATCACATGCCCGAATGGTTCCCGGCGCCGCGCCTCTTCGATCCCGAACGATTCTCGCCCGCGCGCGCCGAAGATCAGCGTCACACGCATGCATGGATCCCGTTTGGCGGCGGCCCGCACCACTGCATCGGGCTGCGCTTTGCGGAGACGCAGCTGAAAGCGGTCATGCACCAGCTGGTGCGGCGCTATCGATGGAGCGTTCCGCAGGGCTACCGGATGCCGGTGCAACAGGCGCCGATCTCGAAGCCGCGCGACGGCCTGCCGGTCCACTTCGAACGCATCGACTAGGAGACTGCCCCAGGACTCGCCCGTGCGCGTAAAATGGCGGGCATGGGTGATGGGATTCGTTTCAAGGCGTGCGAGCAGTAGCAAGGGCAGCTGCTCCCTGGGTTCGTTGGGGATGCGCTCGCTCCTTCGGATCCGGTGTTTTTTGTCGATGACCTGGTCGCGGGTCTCTACATGGGCGCGTTCGAGGCTCGGTACGACGCGCTGGGAGAGCGCGCGTATCCGCCGCGGATGTTGCTCAAACTGTGGCCGTTCGGTGCGATCGCGGGGGTGTACAGCGGCCGCGAGATCGCGCGGGCCTCGGGCTTGGCAAAGCTCGGGCGGGTGGCGATCGACGGGACCAAGATCCGCGCGAACACGTCGCGCTCGAAGACGATGAGTCGCAAGCGCATGACCGAGGCGGAGGCGCAGCTCTGACGAGATCACGCAGATTCTGGCGCAGAGGGACGAGTTCAACGTTCGAGAAGATGACGAGCACGACGACGACGAGGATGGCAGCGGCGGCCTCCCTGCGGAGTCGCAGCACCGAGAGCAACGGCGCAAGAAGATTCAGGCTGCGCGCGAGAAGCTCGTGGCGGAGAAAGGCGAGAAGCTCGAGGACCGCCATCAGAAGAGCTTTGCCGATCTCAAGCGAACATGATGAGGACGGGCGAAGGCGCGATGCAGTACTGCTACAACGCGCAGGCGGCGACGAGCGAAGACGGCATCATCGGGGCGACGGCGCTCTCTGCGTCGCCCGCCGACGCGCCACAGCTCGTCTCGATGGTCGACGCGGTTCGCAAGACCACCGGCAAGAGACCTGCGGTGGTGTTGGCCGATGCGGGCTATCGGAGCGAGGAGAATCTGCGCGTAATGCGTCGGCGTCGTCAGCGCTGCTTGGTTGCGGTGGGAGGCGAGAAGAAGGGCGCGAAGTGGCCGCGGGGACGCTTCACGCAACGGATGCACCGGATCCTGCGCCTGCCGTGGGCGCGCGCGATGTACGCCTGCCGCAAGGCCCAGGGCGAGCGGCCCTTCGCCGAGATCAAGCAACGCATGCGCTTCCGGCGCTTCTCGCTCCGCGGCGAGGGCAAGGCACGCAGGGAGTGGGAACTCGTTTGTGCAGCGCTGAACATTGTGACGATTTGGCGAGCGGAGGTGGCGTGACGGAGCCTCTGCGCCCGCTTCCGCAGCCCTTGGAGCCAGCAGCCATCACCTTCAGCTCACGGAAGCTGCGCTTGTGCGCCCGGCTCGTCTCTCCCACCCTCTACACTCTCATTTGCACCACGACCTTCGCTCCGAAACGCCGAGCGAGTCCTGGGTCACTTTCCTAGCGCTTCTTCGGCTTCTCGGGCGGCACGAACGTCGGCGGCGCGGGCTGCTCGCTGCGCCGGCGCTCGACCTGACGGGCGCCGCGCAATGCGTCGCGATCTGTGGGCGCAACGCGCAGTGCGTGACGAAAGTGGCGCTCGGCGCCGTCGAGATCACCCGCTGCGGTCGCAATCTGACCCAGGATCGACTGCGCCCGCACCGAATCGCAATCGCGTTCGAGCACGCGCCGCGCCCACATCGTCGTCCGGGCACGTGCGCTGTTACGCGCCTCTTCTTTTTTCACGCTCAGCACCTGCACCCATGCCTCGAGCATCCGGTACTCGGGCTCGTCGCCGCTCCGCTCGCAGGCGAGCGCGAATGCCTTCTGCGCCCCGCCGAGCGCCGATTGCTCGAGCATCTGGATGCCCTGTCGGAACGCGCGCTCGGCTTCGATGCGGGCACTGCGCTCGTCGGCGGGTCGCGGCGGCGGCGCGGCGATCGGCGCCTTGCGGGACCGGGCCAGCTCGCGACGCAGAATCGACAGCGAACCCGCGTTGGCCGGGTACGGTCGCACCGGAGGCGACGCGGGTGCTGGCACCGGCCGGCGCGCGGTCGTGCGTTGCGCCGGAACGCTCACCGACGCCGCAGCCGGCGGCTTGGCGACGCGAGCGGGTGTCGCCGCGACCGCGAGATCGAGCGCCCCCGTCACGATCAATGCAGCCAGCAACGGTGCCGCTTGGGCGGCGTCGAGACAGCAGCCGTCGCGCACTTCGGTGAGTGTTCGCTCGCCGTTGATCTCGCGGAGCAGACGCTGCTCGGCGGACGTTGCCTGGAAGCGCAACGCCGTCTCCTCGGCGCTTCGCAGCAGCTTGGCACGCGTAGCGGCGTGCGCGGCGAAGAGCGGCTCGATCCGCGAGGGGTCGAAGTGGTCGCGGATTCCGGCTAGCACGAGCGCTTCCACCGGCGGACAGGCATAGGCCAGTCCGGCGTCCGGCGCTGCATCGAGCAGCTCGAAGTGATACTCGAAGTGCGGCCACTGGAAGCAGCGGATGACCTTCTCGCGCACCTGGATCGACAGCGCGTCGACGACATCCTGCGGCGTCAGGAAACCGAGCTCGACCAGTACCTCGCCCATGCGCGTTGCTTCATTCTCGATCAGGCGCTCGGTCATCCGCTCGATCACGCGAACGTACTGGGTCTCCGTCAGCACGCCGCCGCGCAGCAGCATGCGACCAAGCGTTTCGCGCAGGCTCCCGCCTTCGGCGTAGGTCGGCGCGCCATCGCATATCGAGATGCGTGTACAGACTCCGCCGCCACGCACCTCGAGGACACCGGAATCTCGGCGTGCCCCTAGTGCTACCAGAATCTCGGGGAGACAAGGTCCCGCAGCGCCCATCGGGCCCAGCACTTCGTCTATCGCGTACAGCAATTCTGCGGTGCCAGCGGAGTGCGGCAAGACCGCGTCAGGCGCGCGGTCCGCCGGCAGGACGCGTTCGAGTTCCGATGCCTGGCCGATTCCGTCGAGTATCAGCAGCGCCGGCGGCGCCATCCC
Source organism: Deltaproteobacteria bacterium (assembly GCA_031362725.1). GTDB lineage: Bacteria > Myxococcota_A > UBA9160 > UBA9160 > PR03 > PR03. The sequence continues at coordinate 14,966 of JANLTC010000370.1, forward strand.
GCCCTTCAGTGCGGCGGCAGCGGAAATCCAATCAGTGTCGCCGAGGGGAATTGCCAGCAACACCAGCTCGGCGCCGTGCTCGTGCATACTGCGAACTGCGCTCGCCGCATCGGAGCACGTTACGACCAGCATGCCGCGAGCGCGCAACTCGGCCGCGACGCGTGCAGTCGCCGCGGTCTGGGTAGCGACCAGCAGCACGCACAGCCGCGGGTGATGTTGAATCGCTTCGGTCAACACGCTCTCGGCTCCGAAAAGAGGAGTGCTCTGGATCGGCAAGACCGCCGGCAAGCTGGACCCGACCCGGCGCTGGCGGCCTGCCGGCCACGCGTCTGGGAGCTAGAAGTCTCCGCGAGCGCCGTGTCGTGCGCGGCGCGGTGCTCGCGCTGCTGCTTGCGCGGCTGCTCTCGCTGTCCGCGGTGGGCGCATTCTGGGATGGCGACGAGGGATTCGATCCCGGGCCTGCCCGCGCGCCCGCAGCGCGCGTGATCGAGTCGCGTTGGCGACGGCCGGAGGGCTGTGAGCCCGCAGCGGTCGTCACGATTCGCGACGACGGCGCGCGCGTGCTCTCGGCGCAGAGCGAGGCGCGCGCGTGCCGCATTCAGGGTGACGCCGACTCACATGTGCGTGCGTGGCTCGAGTCGATCTCGATCGACTTGGATGCGGGCGTCCGGCGCCAGTCGCGCCCCAATCCGTGGCGCTGAGCGCGCTCGCCGATCGGTGACGCAAGCCCGATCCGTGGACCGGCCTCGGTGGGCGTCCACTCGACCCACGCGCGCAGTTGCGCGCGACGCCGCGCCGCGGCAAGCAGACACCGAACTCGCGTGTCGTCCAGGTGAGGCAGAGCAGACCGAGCATCCATTCCATGGAGTCGAGTGCCGAGTCGGGTGAGTACGTGAAGCGGGAGCGCTCGGGGACGCCCTCGGGTTTTGGCCGGATTGAGGGAAGCGGGCCCTGCGCCGATCCAACGCGAGCCGCAAGACGCCCGCAGGAGGGACCGGTGGGCGAAGACAAGGGAATGCCGTCGCTGCAGCATCTGATTGGTGTTGCCTATCGGTTGCCGACGCTGCCGGCGGTGGTGATCGAGATTCTCGAACTCACGCGCAATCCCGATGTCTCGATCGAGGATCTGTCCTACGCGCTGGCGCGCGATCCGGTGCTCGCCGCGAAGCTGCTGCGACTAGCCAACTCGTCGCTATTCCGCCGCGGCGATCCCGTGACTACACTCATCGATGCCGCCGTCCGTCTCGGTCTCAAGACGGTGAAGCTGATGGCGCTCTCCTTCACGCTCGCCGACGCAATCCCGCGCGGTGCCGGCAAGGGCGCCGATCCGGCTGGTGGCGGCGCGTCTCTGCGATCGTCGATGCGCTGGTCCCGATGACTTCCTGCGGTGTCGCGCGCCGTGAGTCTTCGAGCACCCGCTGCGCTGCATGGGCGGCGCGACCGCTGGGACCCAGCCAAGGGCCAGCGCGCTGCGCCCGCGCAGCGTTTCGCATCATGAGGCGTCCTGTCCGCGAACGCGATTTGGTTGACTCATTTCGGGGATCGTGGTAAATCCCGTCTCACCCGTGTAGAGGAGCCGTCTCGCGATGGCATGCAACGTCACCAGCCGAGTGCTCGCCGATGCCCGCCGCGCCAATCGCCGCTGCGGGCCGGGTGCGCCGCGAGTGGCCAAGACGGCCGTCTCGCCGCGGCCCATCGGCGGCATTGGTGAATCCACGGGAGTTCGTGTCCGACCATGATGTGAGTGGCGCCCCTACCGGCCCACCACGAAGGCCGCGGACACGAGAGTGTTCGCGGCCTTCGTGTTTCATGCCCAGGAGCTTGTCATGGCGACTCCGATCAATGCATCGGCCCCGGTTCTCGATCGCGCGCGCGCCGGCGGCGTCCGCGAGGTGGCGTTGCTCGCGTATCCGATCGTGCTGACGCAGATGTCGCAGACTTCGATGCAGGTCGTCGATTCGATCTTCGTCGGCCAACTCGGCGCTGCGCAGCTCGGTGCGCTGGGATTCTCGGGCATCTGGCTCTGGACGGTGATGAGCGTGTTCGGCGGCACGGCCAATGGCGTGCAGACCTTCGTATCGCAGGCACAGGGCGCGGGCGACGAGATGTCCTGCGGCGCCTGGGCGTGGCAGGGGCTTTACGCGGTGGTGCCGGCGCTGACGCTCGCGGTTTTCGCATTCGTCGGCGTCGCCGATTGGCTCTGGAAGCTCGCCGGTGCGTCGCCGGAGATCCGGGAGCACGCGATGGCCTACGCGCGCATGCGTCCCTATGGAATGGCGGGCCTCGGCGTATGGATGGTGCTCGCCGCGTTCCTGCGTGGCATCGGCAACACGCGTACGCCGCTCGTCGCGACGATCGTCGCCAACGGCGTGAACGCGCTGCTCGCGTGGGCGCTGGTGTTCGGGCATCTCGGCTTGCCGAAGCGCGGCGTCGCGGGCGCCGGACTTGCCACGTCGATCGCGGAATGGGTCGGCGCAGCGATCCTCGCGATCGCGATGGCGCTGCCGGCCGTGAAGCGTCGCTACGGGACGCGCTTCGTGCCGCCCGACCTGCAGTCGATCCGGCGCTTCCTGCGCACGGGTCTCCCGATCGGCGGCCAGTGGCTGCTCGACATGAGCGCATTTGCGATCTTCACGACGCTCGTGGCGCGCATGGGCAACGCGTCGATGGCGGCGAACCAGGCGATGATCTCGCTGCTGTCGATGTCGTTCATGCAGGCGATCGGGATCGGGCTGGCGGCGACTACGCTGGTGGGTCGCTACAAGGGTGCCGGCGACCTCGGCTCGGCGGTGCGCAGCTATCGCTCGGCGCGCAAGCTCGGCATCGCGCTCGCGACCGGAATCGCGGCGCTGTTCCTGCTCGCTCCGGACATGCTGCTCTCGCTGTACACGAGCGACGCCGAAGTTCTGCGGCTCGGCCGGCCGCTGCTCGCGCTGGGCGCTGCGTTCCAGCTCTTCGACGCGGTGCAGATCGTTGCGGGCGGCGCGCTGCGCGGCGCGGGCGACACGCGCTGGCCGTTCCTCGTGCAGACGAGTCTCGCGTGGTTGCTGCGGCTGCCGCTCGCGTGGCTGTTCGCGGTGACGCTTCGCGGCGGCGTGGTGGGCGCCTGGTACGCGGAGTTCGTCTTCATCTGTGCGCTCGCTGCGGCGCTGATGCGGCGCTTCGCGAAGGGTGCCTGGAAGAACATGCAGATCTGATTCCTTACGAGTCCGTCATCTCGGCTCGAATCGGAAAGAGATCCTTGAATGGCCGGGTCGTGGGGATAGTTTGGCCGCTGCTTGCAACCCGCTCCCCACACGCCGCGCTTCCAGGTCCTGCGACGAATCCTCGATCACCGCCTCGGCGGTGTCGTCCGTCTCGGCGGCCTCGTGGTCGGGCTCGCGCTCGCGACGCGCATCGGCCTGCTCGTCACGAGTTGGCGCGCGGTGGATGCGCGACCGGGCGTGCTGATCGCCGTATTCGCCGCGGGCTTCCTCCAGGATGTCGCGCTCGCCGCCTGCCTCGCGCTGCCGGCGATTGCCTACCTCGTGCTCGTTCCGCAGCGCGTGTTCGCGCACCGGTTGCACCGCGTGGTGGTCGGCGTCTTCTTCCTGGCCGTGCTCTACGCGCTCTGTTTCCTCGGTGTCGCCGAGTGGTTCTTCTGGAACGAGTTCGAGACACGATTCAACTTCATCGCAGTCGACTACCTGATCTACACGCGCGAAGTGCTCGGCAACATCTGGGAGTCCTACCCGATTCCGTCGCTGCTCGCTGCGATCGGGTTCGGCGCGGCCGGATTGCTGCTGGCGTTCTGGCGAAAAGCGGATGTGGACGCGTTTCTGCGCTCACGGACGCCGTTGCGCGCGCGTCTCGCGGTGGGCGCCGCGACGGCGCTCGCTTGCGCCGGGTTCGCGTGGGCGATCGGCGAGCGCGCGCTTCCCGAGTTCTCGAACCGCTTCGATGCGGAACTCGCGCGCAATGGTGTGCTCTCGTTTGCGACCGCGTTCCAGGCGAACCGGCTGGATTTCGCAGACTTCTACTCCACGCTACCCGACACCGATGCGTTCCAGACGCTGCGCGAGCTGCTCCGCTCGGACGACGCGCGCTTCGTCTCGGACGACCCGCGCGATCTGCGCCGGGAGATCCACCACCCGGGCGAAGCGCTGCGCTACAACGTGATCCAGATCACCGTCGAGAGCCTGTCGTCGCTGTATCTGGGCGTGCTCGGTGGCAAGCAGGGGCTCACGCCCCAGCTCGACGCGATCGCGCACGCGGGACTGCTGTTCACGAATTTTCACGCGACGGGGACCCGGACGGTGCGCGGGATGGAGTCCCTGACGCTGTCGGTGCCACCGACGCCCGGGCAATCGATCGTGAAGCGGCCGCACAACGAGAACCTCTTCACGCTCGGTTCCGTTTTCCGGGGCCGCGGCTACGACACCGTCTTCTTCTACGGCGGCTACGGCTACTTCGACAACATGAACGCGTTCTTCTCCGGCAACGGCTATCGCGTGGTGGATCGCGGCGCGGTGGCCGCGGACGCGATCCACTTCGCGAACGCCTGGGGCGCCGCCGACGAGGACCTCTATCAGTGGGTGCTGCAAGAAGCCGATCGCGCCGATGCGGCGGGCCAGCCGTTCCACCATTTCGTGATGACCACCTCGAATCATCGCCCCTTCACGTTTCCCGACGGCCGCATCGACCTGCCGTCGCACTCGGGACGCGCAGGCGCGGTCAAGTACACGGACTGGGCGATCGGCCATTTTCTCGAGGAGGCGCGCCATCGGCCCTGGTTCGACCACACGATCTTCGCGATCGTCGCCGATCATTGCTCGAGCAGTGCGGGCCGCACCGACCTGCCGGTCGCGCGCTACGAGATTCCGCTGATCCTCTATGCGCCCGGATTGATCGCGCCCGGCGTCGTGGATCGACTCTCGAGCCAGATCGACCTGGCTCCGACGCTGCTCGGCCTGCTGCACTGGAACTACGAGAGCCGGTTCTTCGGCAAGGACGTGCTGGCGATGCGACCCGCGGACGAGCGCGCCTTCGTCTCGACCTACGAGGCACTCGGGCTCTTGAAGCCGGGGCAGCTCGTCGTGCTGCGGCCGAAGCATCGCGACGCTGCGTTCCGCTACGACCGGGTGAGCGGCGAGCAGACGCCGACGTCGATGGACGCACGACTGCGTCGCGAGGCGATCGCGTACTACCAGAGCGCCGACGCGATCGACGGGCTGCGCGGCGAAGCGGCTGTTGCGCGCTGAGCCGTCAGCGGTTCGACGCGCCGCTGCTCTTCGCGGGCTCGATCGTCACCGACTCGATCACCACGTCCTCGAGCGGACGATCCGGCGGGCCGTGGCGGCCGTACTGATCGCGCGGCACGCTGACGATCGCGTCGACGACCTCCATGCCGGAGACGACGCGCCCGAACACACTGTGCTTGGTATCGAGCTGCGGCGACTCTTCGACCATGATGAAGAACTGGGAGCCACCGGTGCCCGGTCCGGCGTTCGCCATCGAGACGGTGCCGCGGCGATGGTGGAGGCCGCTGATCTCGTCCGGGATCTTGTAACCGGGGCCGCCGGTGCCGTCGTTGCGCGGGTCGCGATCCTTCGAGAGCGGGTCGCCGGTCTGGATCATGAAGCTGGGAATCACGCGATGGAACGTGATGCCCTCGTAGAACTTCTCGCCGGCGAGCTTCTCGAAGTTGGCGACGGTCTGCGGTGCCTGATCGGGGCGCAGCGCGATGCGGATCTCGCCCATGCCGCGGACCCGCAGGATCGCGATCGGCAGGGTGTCGGCCGGCGGCTCGGGCGCTTCGGCGATCGGCACAGTCGCCGCTTGCTCGCGATTGCACGCGAGCAGCGCTGCGACCAGCACGACGCATGCGACACGAAGCACACCGCTCCTCACGGCTGCGTCACCCATTCGTGCACGCGCGCAGCGACGAGATCGGGATGTGTGACCGGCAGCATGTGGCTTCCCCCTTCGACGAAGTCGAGCTTTCCATTCGGCAACCGTTTCGCAAGATCCTCGGCGACCGACGCGGGCACTGCGCGATCGTCGCCGCCGTGTAGCACCAACGTCGGCGTCTGGATCGCCTCAGGACGCAGTTTCGAGTAGCCATCGTTGCGCTGCTCGGCGAGCCACGAGTCGACTGTTCCGGGCAGCGCCATCTGCGCGGCACTGCGGTCGAGGAAGCCGGGCGGGATGTTGCCGGCGCCGGAGAAGAGTTCGGCGAGCGCGCCCTCGAGCACCGCGCGACCGAGCGGCGCCACCGAGGTCACATAGCGGAACACGACCGGACCGATCGGCGAGCCCCCGACCTGTTCGAGGAAGTCGCCGGGTTCGTCCGCGATCGAAGGGCCCACAGACCCGAGCAGCACCAGCGAATCGACACGCTCCGGGTGTTCGCGTGCAAAGGCCTGCACGACGCCGCCTCCGTACGACCAGCCCACCAGCGCGGCGCGCGGAATCGCGAGCTGGTCGAGCAGCGCGCCGAGTTCGCGCGCGTTCGAGCCGAGCGTGTAGGCGTCGCCGGCGACCAGCGGGCGACTCGACCACCCGTAGCCAGCGCGGTCGTAGACGATCACGCGATGGCCGAGGGCGGCGAGCCGTTGCGGCATGCTGGCCCAGTCGCCGAGGTTCGACGGCAGTCCGTGCACCAGCACGACGGGCGCTCCGCTGCCGAACTCGGTGACGTTCAGCTCGACTCCGTTGCCGATCGCGACGGCGCGGTCGCGCGGCGCCAGCAACGAAAGATCCGGAGCACTGCCCAACATCGGCAGTCCGACCAGCAGCGCGACCCCGAGCAGTGCAGTGGTGACGAGAGTGCGGCGCACGGCGCGCAAGGTAGCGGCGGAAACGAGCCGCGGGACCCCGGCGTCGTCGTTCCGGCCCTACACCAGAACGACCGGCGCGATGTGATAGGGTCGGCCCGCATGCGTCGCATCGTCCGCGTTCCAGCGCCGAGCCTCCTCTGCCCCGCTGTCGTCGTCGCATGGGCGTGGCTCGCGTTGCCGCTCGCATCGCACGCGGCAGCGCCGGCTCCTGCGGTCGGCATGCACGGCATGGTGGTCGCCGCCGAACGGCACGCGGCCGAGGCGGGTCTCGCGATGTTGCAAGCCGGTGGCAACGCGATCGATGCGGCGGTGGCGACGTCGTTCGCGCTCGGCGTGACGGAGCCGTATCACTCGGGCCTCGGCGGTGGCGGCTTCTTGCTGATCCGGCTCGCGAACGGCGAGATCGCTGCGCTCGACGCGCGCGAGACCGCGCCTGCCGCAGCGACGCGCGACATGTTCGTCGCGAGCGGTGTCGCCAACGATGCGTCGCGCACGGGCCCACTCGCGGTCGCGACGCCCGGCATGCTGGCGGGACTCGCGCTCGCGCAGGAACGCTACGGCACCAAGTCGCTGGCCGAAGTGATGGCGCCCGCGATTGCACTTGCGGCCGACGGCTTCCCGATCTCGCTGCGCCACGCGCGTGTGCTCGAGGCCTGGAAGGCGATGGGCCTCGCCGATCGGTATCCGGAAACCGCTGCGATCCAGCTGCCGCCCGCCGGGGTCGCGATCGCGCCGGGTTGGAAGCTCGTGCAACCGGAGCTCGCCGCGACGCTGCGCAGGATCGCCCGCGTGGGTCCTGCGGCGTTCTACAAGGGCGCGATTGCCGCGGCGATCGCCGCCGACGTGCAGCGGCGCGGCGGGGTGCTCACCGAGACCGATCTCGCTGGCTACACGCCGGTGGTGCGGCCGCCGCTGCGCGGCGAGTACCGCGGCTTCGAGGTGATCTCGTTTCCGCCGCCGTCGTCGGGCGGCGTCGCGCTCGTCGAGATGCTGAACATCCTCGAAGGTTTCGAGTTGCGACCGCTCGGTGCGGGTTCGTCCGCGTCGATCCACCGCATCACCGAGTCGATGAAACTCGCCTTCGCCGATCGCGCCGCGTACCTCGGCGATCCCGACTTCGTCGCGGTGCCGACCGAGCAGCTGATCGCGAAGGACTACGCGGCGAAGCTGCGGGCGCAGATCCTGCCGTCGCGCTGGCGTCGCGCGCCATGGACCTGGGGCCGGGACGAAGTTGCGATCCGCATTCCCGGGCCGGGGCTGGGAGAGGTTCCGTTGTCTCACGGAGGCACGACGCACTTGTCCGTCACCGACGCGGCCGGCAATGCCGTCGCGACGACCCAGACCGTGAACCTGCTCTTTGGCTCGGGCATCACCGTACCCGGTACCGGCATCGTGCTGAACGACGAGATGGACGACTTCTCGGTGGCGCCGAACCAGCCGAACGCGTTCGGACTCGTCGATGTGAACGGCACCAACGCGGTGGCGCCCGGCAAGCGGCCGCTCTCCAGCATGACGCCGACGATGGTGCTGGAGAACGGCAAGGTCCGCATCGTGGCCGGTAGCCCCGGCGGCCCGCGCATCATCAGCACGGTGCTGCTCGCGCTGCTGAACATTCTCGACTTCGGCATGGATCCGTCCGAAGCGATCGCCGCGCCGCGCTTCCATCATCAGTGGGTGCCCGACGAATTGTCGATCGAAGCGGGGATGCCCGCCGACGTGCAGGACGGCCTGCGCCGGCGCGGTCACACCGTGAAGGTTGCCGAGCGCAACTGGTCGAGCGCACAGGTGATCGCGATCGACCCGAAGACCGGTTGGCACCTCGGCGCCACCGATCCGCGTACCGACGGGCTGGCGGTCGGGTATTGAGCGTGGTGAGTGGCGAATGGATCGATGTCGCGACCGCGCGCGCACGGTCCGGCCTGCGTCTGGTGCTCAGCGCCGGCGTGCCCGGTCCGTGGGGCGAGGCCGCGAAGGGAATCTTCCACGCGAAGGCGATTGCGTTCGTGCGCGTCGCGCAGCGTCTCGACGGCGACAACGATGCGCTGCGCGCATGGACCGGTCGCGACGACGCGCCGATCGCGATCTGGAACGACGAGAGGCCGCGCGACGGCTGGATCGACATCGCCATGCTGGCCGAGCGCATTGCGCCCGACCCGAGGTTGATTCCCGACTGCGTGGAGGATCGCGCGCTCGTCTTCGGCATGGGGCATCTGCTGTGCGGCGAACTCGGTCTCGGCTGGTGCCGGCGCCTGATGCTCGTCCACCAGCTGATGCAGGCCGCGCCAGAGCTGCCGATCACGCGGTACCTCGCGAGTCGCTACGGCTACGACCCGAAGGCTGCGGAAGCGGCGCCGCAGCGAGTCGTCGCGATCTTGCGGGCGTTCGCGCTGCAGTTCGCGGCGCAGCGCGAGCGCGATCGTCGCTACCTGGTCGGCGACGCGCTCTCTGCGCTCGACGTCTGGTGGGCCAGCTTCGCGGCGATGATCGAGCCGCTGCCGCAGGCGCTGTGTCCGATGCGTCCCGACACGCGCGCGGCCTACGCTGTGCGCGATCCCGCCGTCCTCGCCGCGACCGATCGCGACCTGCTCGAACACCGCGACTTCGTGTATCGCGCCCATCTCGAGCTGCCGGTCAGGCTCTAGATCCCCCACTCGAAGCCGAGCACGACGCGGTCGTCGCGGCCGAACTCGCCAAAGACACCGTTCTGCGTGCCGTAGAAGATGTCGAAACCGAACCAGACCTGCAGATCGTCGCTCAGCTCGTAGCGGGCCTTCGGGCGCACGAGTCCGTCGCCCTGGTTCAGGTTGTGGATCCAGATCGTCTCGAGCGTCAGCGTCTCGTTGCGGAACTGGCGGCGCGCGAGCAGCGTCACGTTGGTGTCGATGCGATCGCGCAGCAGACCCGCCGGGTGATCGGTGAGGATCGTCTGGAAGACCTGCGTCGAGAGCAGTGTTTTGGGAATTCCGTACCAATCGAAGCCCAGCACGGCGCCGAACTCGCCCGTCTGGGCGACGCCGTCCGTGTCGCCGATGTCGTCCACCGGAAGGAATCGCCGCGTGGTGTAGGCGACCTCGGCGCGCACCGTCAGGTTGCCGAACGCATTGCTCGCGCTGCCCCCGATCAACGCCGTGCGCCGATAGCCAGGTTCGACCGTGACGGTCGGGACCGCGCCGCCGAGATCGATGCTGCGGTACGGGATCGGGATGTCGTCGAAGTGCCAGAGCGCGTTCGCGCTGAGATCGAAGCCGTGCCAGAACGCGGTCAAGCGTGCGCCGGCGTCGGAGTTGTGCAGCGCGTCGCTCGGCAAATCTGGGTTGCGCAGATCTACCGCGACACCGGGCGGCGGCCGCGGACCGACCAGCCGCGGCGCGGTGAACGCGAAGGTGCCGTCCTGCGGCGGAACGTGGTGTGCGCTCGGATCGGGGATCCACAGCAGTTGGAGCTGCGTCGCGCCGATCGGGATCTCGGTGTTCAGCGTCCACAGCGGAATGCGCGAATCCTCGAAGGTGGGCAGGATGAACTCGCGGAAGTCCTGCGGATCGACGACGTCGAGCACCTTGAGTCCGTCCGCCTGACCCCAGACGACCTGCTGCTTGCCGGCGCGCAGCCACGCCGGACCGATCTTGCCCTGCACGTAGAGCTCCCGCAGTTCGAGCGCGACGCGATCGCCGAAATCCACCGGTCGCGTGTACGGCGCGACGTCGCGTTCGCGCGGCGCGCCCGGTTCGAGCCGGTCGAAGACGTCACCGCGCAAGCGGCCGATCGCGCCGAGTTGGAAGTGACCCGGCAGGTCGAGTCGCAGCGTCGGCTCGATGCGGAGTTCGAGCTTCTGCGAATCGCCGTCGTGTGTGCCGACGGCCCACTCGAGATCGATTTCGGTGGTGAGCGATCGAGCGCCGGACGCGCTGGCCGGCGCGTCGGCCGCCATGCTCGCGCGACCGGCCGCCAGACCGAGCACGGCCGCGAGCACGCTCGCGAGCACGGTCGCGCTCGCGGCACCGAGCCGCCGCCCCCGCATAGTCCATCCCCCCGAGACGCGCAGTCTACCGATCGCTTGGCGGAGCGCGCAGTCCGCGGGTACGTTGCGCCGCCCGGGAGTTCCCGTGTGATCGGAGGCCCCTATGACCCTGCGTTCCGTTCTGTCGTTCAGCCTCGGGCTGGCACTCATCGTCGCCGTGCGACCCGCCCTCGGCGCCGAACCCAAACCGTCTGCACCGAAAGGAGGGCATCCCGTGGTGGTGCTCGAAACCTCGCTCGGCACGATCGAACTCGAACTGGACGCCGCGAAGGCGCCGATTTCGGTAGAGAACTTCCTCGCGTACGTGGACGCAGGCCACTACGACGGCACGCTGTTCCACCGCGTGATTCCGGGCTTCATGGTCCAGGGCGGCGGCTTCGACGCGTCGATGCAGCAGAAGCCGACGCGCGGGCAGATCAAGAACGAGGCCGACAACGGACTCACCAATCAGCGCGGCACGGTCGCGATGGCGCGCACCAGCGACGTCAACAGCGCCACCTCGCAGTTCTTCATCAACGTCGCCGACAACGGCTTCCTGAACCACGGTGGTCGCGACTTCGGCTACGCGGTCTTCGCGAAGGTCACGTCGGGGATGGACGTCGCGGACAAGATCGCCGCGGTGAAGCGCAACGCGCAGGATGCACCGCTCGAGCCGATGATGATCAAGAAGGCGACCCGGAAGTAGCGCCCTACGGCCGGATCTCGGCCAGCGTGTAGGCATCGAGATCGATGATGCGCCGCGCCACGCGCAGCACCGCCTCGGCATCGACGGCCTCGACCTGCGCCGCATAGCGACGCTGCGCATCCGGGCCGAGTCCGTAGCGGGCATCCGCGGCCATGTGCGCGGCGCGGGCGGCGGCGCGCTGGCGGTCGATCTCGAAGTTGCCTGCGAGATAGCGGCGCGCGCGGTCGAGTTCGTCCGCGGCCGGCGGCGAATCGAGCAGCGTGCGCAGCTCGGCGAAGATCGCCTGCTTCGCCTCGTCGAGCTTCTCGGGCGACGTCGCGACGTAGACCGCGAAGAGCCCCGGCGCGAGACCCTCGATGTTCATCGCATTCACCGCGTAGGCGAGGCCGCGGCGATCGCGGAGTTCGAGGAAGAGCCGGCCGCCCTGACCGGCCAGCAGCTGCGCGATCACCTCGAGCGCGAAGCGATCCGGGTCATGCAGCGTGAGGCCGCGAAAGCCGACGACCAGATGCGCCTGGGCGCGGTCCTTGCGCAAGAGGACCTCGCGGACTTCGCGCGGCGCCGGCTCGGCGGGTGGCTCGGTGAAGACGAAGTCGCTCGGATCGAGGTCGGCGAGCCGGTGCGCGATCGCGTCGGCGACGGCGTCGGGGTCGACGTCGCCACACACCGCGATCGCGAGATTCCCGGCGCGCAGCCAGCGCGCGTGGTGCGCGAGGAGATCTTCACGCGTGAAGGACGTGACCGTTTCGACGCTCCCGATGATCGGCAGCCGGTAGGGATGGGTGCGCCACTGTGCCTGCGCGAAGATGTCGAAGACCCGCGCGCCGAGGCGATCCTCGCGGCGCGCGAGCGCGGCGAGCGTGTCGCTGCGTTCGCGCTCGAGTTCGTCGGCAGCAAAAGCGGGTTCGAGCAGCACCTCGGCGAAGAGATCGAGCGCCGGCAAGAAGCGCTCGGAGAGCGCTTCGAGGCCGAGTCCGAAGCTGTTGCGCCCCGCGAACGGATCGAGCTCCGCAGCGATCGACTCGATTGCGTGCGCGAGGTCGGCGTTGCCGCGTGAGCGCGTGCCGCGCATCCACATCGAAGTAACGAACTGCGTTATCCCGGCGTTGCGTTCGTCCTCGACCAGCAGACCCCCGAGCAGTGCCGCGCGCAGCGCCACGACCGGCACTTCGCGCCGCGGCTCGACGTGCAGTGCAGCGCCGTTCGGCAGCCGGTAGCTGACGATCTCGGGAACACCGGACGGAGTCGACTGCGTGCGCGGCTGCGCGACCGGAGCCTTCGCGCTGCTGGCCGTCTGCAGGCGCAGCGGCGGCATCGCGACCATCGCCACGCGCTCGTGGCCGCGCGCGAGCGATTGCGCAACGGCCTTGTCGTCGAGCTCGGGCGGCGACGATTCCGGCAGCACTGCCGCGACCGAGAGGCGCTCCGGGACGAGGTAGCGCTGCGCCACGCGCAGCAGATCGTCCGCCGTCGCGCTGCGGATCGCGTCGAGATAGACGCGCTCCTGGTCGGGATCGCCTGCCAGCACCTGGAACGAACCGAGCTTGCGCGCCTGACCAGCGACGCTCTCGCGCTCGAAGTGCTCGCTCGCGAGAAAGTTCGCGCGCGCCTTGTCGAGTTCGTCGTCCGAAACTGCTTCGCGTCGCACCCAGTCGATCTCGCGCGCGATCGCTTCGAGCGCGGCGGGAACACGCGCCGCGTCGAGGTCGGCCGAAACGCTGAACAGGCCGGCGTCGAGCGGCGTGTAGCAGGAGCAGTCGATGCCATCGACGGAGCCGTCGCGCTCCTTCACGCGGCGCACCAGTCGGCAGCTCTCGCCTTCGCCGAGCACGAACGCGAGCAGGTCGAGGTGCGGCGTGTCCGGGTGCGCGAGACTGACCGCCGGCCACGCGAGTTCGAGCGTCGCGCGCTCGAACGGGCGCCGCAGCAGCAGCGAGCGCAGGCCGCGCTGCGGCGGTTCGACGAGCCGATCGCGACGCGCGCCCGCGGGCTCTGCGTCTTCGAAGGCGCGCGCGATCGTCGCCGCGAGCGCCGGTGCCTCGAAATCTCCGCATGCGACGACGAGCAGATTGTCGGGCGCGTACCAGCGCCGGAAGAAGCGCTGCACCTGCTCGCGATCGAATCGTGCGACGTTTGCGGCGGGACCGAGGATCGGCGCGCGATAGGGATGCACCTGGTAGGCGGCCGCGAAGAGCGCTTCGGCGCACACGCTGTGTGGCGAGTCGTCCGAGCGACGGATCTCGTCGAGCACCACTTCGATCTCGCGCGCGATCTCCTCGGGCTCGAAGCGCGAGAAGCGCACCATGTCGACGAGCACGTCGATCGCGTCGTCGAGCCCGGTGATCGGCACGGTCGCGTGGTAGACGGTGGTGTCGTAGCTCGTGTAGGCGTTGATGCGTCCGCCGATGCCCTCGATCGCGCCCGCCACCTCGCCGACGCCGCGCTTCCCGGTGCCCTTGAAGAGCATGTGCTCGTGGAAGTGCGCGAGCCCCTCTTCGCCGGGGCGTTCGTCGGCCGAGCCGACCTTCGCCCAGATCTGGAACTCCGCGACCGCCGCGAGATGCGACTCGCGCAGCAGCAAACCGAGGCCATTCGGCAGCACGTGTCGGTAGAGCGGCAAAGAACCCAAGGTCGCGCAGCATAGCCGTGGCCGGAGCCCCAGCTAGGTACGCTATTCCCGCGCGGACCCGAGACCTCCCCTCGACCCGTGTTCGGCGAGCGGCTGCCTGGCCGCGGAGCGGAAATCATGCGTTGCGCACCGCAAAGCTACGCGCCCCGTGACCCGCGCTCCGCGCCCCTTGACCCGCGTTCGGCGAGCGGCCGTCCGGCCGCGAAGCGGGATCACCAGTTGGGTGTCTATGTGCACGTTCCGTTCTGCGAGCGCATCTGTCCCTACTGTGACTTTGCGGTCGTGCGGGCACCCGCGCTGGCGCGCGACCGCGAGGACGCCTTCGTCACTGCGCTGCTCGCCGAATTCGAGCGCCGCCTTCCACACTTCGGTGCGTCGCGGCTCGCAACGCTCTACTTTGGCGGCGGCACGCCGTCGCGGTTGCGCGCCGAGTCGATCGCGCGTGTGATCGATGCGGTGCGGGCAGCTCTCCCTGCTTCCGACGCCGCCCTCGAGATCACGCTCGAAGTGAATCCGAGCACCACCGAGCGCGCCCGTCTCGCGGCGTTTCGAGCGGCTGGCGTGAACCGCCTTTCGATCGGGATCCAGTCGTTCGCCGACGCGACTCTGAAGCGGCTCGGTCGTGCGCATCGCGCGCAAGAGGGCAGGGCGACCTTCGCCGCTGCGCGCGACGCCGGCTTCGCGAACATCTCGCTCGATCTCCTCTTTGCCGCGCCGAAGCAGACGCTCGCGGATCTCGATGCCGATCTCGACGTCTTTCTCGGCTTCGCTCCCGAGCATGTCTCGAGCTACGCAATGACACTCGAAGAGGGCACGCCATTCGAGCGCGCCGCGCGCAGCGGAAAACTCCTCGTGCCGGAAGACGACGACGTGGCGGCGATGCTCGAATGCATCGCCCTGCGCCTCCCCGCAGCGGGGCTCGCGCGCTACGAGGTTTTGAGCTTCGCGCGGTCTGGCTTCGAGTCGCGTCACAACCAGCGCTATTGGCAGCGACGCCCGGTGCTCGGCATCGGGCCGAGCGCGTGGTCGAACGAAGCGCCGCGCGACGATGCGCCGTTCGGCGCGCGGCGCGCGAATGTGCGCGATCTCGACGTCTGGCTCGCGCGCGTCGCCGCGGGTGAGCCTGCCGCGCAGGGCCCGCCAGAATGTCTCGACGCGCGCACGGCACGAGGCGAAGCCGCGTTCCTCGCGCTGCGCACGGCCGCGGGGCTCGCTGCCGAGTCGTTCGCGGCCGAGTTCGGGGCGCCGCCGCGCGGCTTTTGGCGCGAGGCGATCGAGGAACTGGTCGCGGCGGGTCTGCTCGTCGAAAGCGGCGAGGCGGCAGGCGATCTGCGGCTCACGTCGCGCGGTTTCCTGCTCTCCGACTCCGTGTTCCTGCGCTTCGTGTGAGCGTCATGAACTGGCACGCACCAGCCCCGTCGGCTAACTCCCGCAGAGAACCGGGGGCTTGCGTGTCTTCGACGATTGCATCGGCAACAGGCAAAACGGTTCCGGATCTGAGCGAGCGCCAGGTGCTCGTTCTCCGCGCGATCGTCGCGAGCTACGTCGGCGGTGCTGCGCCGGTGGGATCGCGGTCGGTTTCGCACGTGCTGCCCGTTCCGCTCTCGGCGGCGTCGATCCGCAACACGATGGCCGAGCTGGCGGAGCTCGGGCTCGTCGAAAAGCCGCATCTGTCGGCGGGACGCATCCCGACCGCAACCGGATTGCGCTGCTTCCTGGACCATCTCGTTCCGCGCGATCTCGACGAGTATGAGCGCCGCGATCTCGCCGGCAGCGTGGCGGCGGATGGCCCCGACGCGGTGATCCAGAACACCTCGATGTTGCTGTCGGAGCGCACGCGACAGCTCGGCTTCGTCGTCGCGCCGCGCGCGGCGGGACTGGTGTTGCGCCATGTCGCGCTGGTGCGTCTCTCGACTTCGCGCGTGCTTGCGGTGTTGGTGTCGCAGACCGGGTCGGCGCTGCGACGCGTGCTCGAGGACGAAGAGAGCGGCGGCCAGGCGGAACTCGATCGGCTCGCCGTCGCGCTGAACGAACACATCGTCGGCAAGACGCTCGCGCAGGTGCGCGATGCGCTCTCGCGCGAAGTCGGCGCGCTCCGATCGCGGGCGCACACCGTGCTCGAGCGCGCACTCTGGCTCGGCTGGCGGGCGGTCGAAGCACAGGACGAAAGCGAGCCTGGCGACCTCGTGATCGCAACGCGACTTGCGCTGCTGGACCATCCTGAGTTTCAGGACCCGACGCGCGTGAAACAGCTCTTCGGTGCGATCGAGGCCAAGGAGTCGCTGCTGCGCATCCTGCACAAGATGATTGACGCAGGGCGCGCAGCGCCTGGCCCTCTGGAACATCACGCAGGGCGCGCAGCGCCTGGCCCTCTGGAACGTGATGCCCGGCGTGTGACGGTCGCGTTTGGCGAGGAACTCCACGAGCCCGAGTGGAACCAACTCGCGCTGGTCGCGGCGCCCTACGGCAAGCGCGGCGTACCACTCGGCGTGCTCGGCGTGATCGGGTCACGGCGCATGGACTACCCCCGCGTGGTCGCGCTGGTCCGCTATCTCGGAGCCGTGGTAACGGAGCGACTTCTCCCGTGACTGAAGAAGGCAAGGGTCGAGGATCCGAGGGCTGGGAGGGCTTCGCGGAAGAAGCCTCGGAGGGCAACCTCGGGTCGAGCAGCGAGCTCGAGGAAGCAATGCGCGAAGCGGCGGCGTCCCACGACGCGCGCGCGGCCGAACGTTCGGCGCAGCAATCGGCCGCGAGCGGAGCCGGTCGAGACGAGTTGGAAACCGCGCTCGCCGCGGCGCAACGCGAACTCAGCGAGCTGAAGGATCGCCACCTGCGGCTCGCCGCCGACTTCGAGAATGCGCGCCGTCGAAGCCTGCGTGAGCGCGAAGAAGCGTCGCTCTTCGGTCACCAGATTGTCGTCAAGGAGTTGCTGCCCTCGGTCGATAATCTCGAACGCGCGATCGACCACGCTCGAGAGGGCGGGGACGCGAGCCAGGAAGGGCTTCTCGAAGGGGTCGAACTCGTGCTTCGTGAGATCCTTGCGGTACTCGCGCGGCACGGAGTCGTTCCGATCGAGGCCCACGGCCAGCCCTTCGATCCCGCATTGCACGAGGCGATGGCGCAGCTGCCGGACGGATCGCACCCTGCCAATACGGTCGTGCAGGTGTTTCAACCCGGCTATCAGCTGCGGGGGCGATTGTTGCGGCCGGCGCGCGTTGTGGTTTCGAAAGCGCCGGCGGATGCCGAGAAGAAAGCGGACGAGACCAGTTGAGCCCGGGGCCGAAGCGATCGCACCCCGGCGATTCAGCGCGCAGGGGAGCGACTTCCGAATGGGCAAGGTCATCGGGATCGATCTCGGGACCACCAACTCGTGCGTGGCCCTGATGGAGGGCAGCGCGCCCCAGATCATCGCCAATGCCGAAGGCGCGCGAACGACGCCGTCGATGGTGGCCTTCACCGACACCGGCGAGAAGCTGGTCGGCCAGATCGCGAAGCGGCAGGCGGTGACGAACCCCGAACGCACCGTGTTCGCCGTGAAGCGGCTGATTGGACGCAAACTCGAGTCGTCCGAGGTCGGGCGCTTTTGCGCAGTCGCGAGCTTCGGTGTCGAGGCGGCACCGAACGGCGACGCCTGGGTAAGGGTGGGCGACAAGCTCTGCCCGCCGCAGGAAATCTCCGCGCTGGTACTCGCGAAGATGCGCGAGACCGCGTCGGACTATCTGGGCGAACCCGTCACCGACGCCGTCATCACCGTGCCCGCTTACTTCAACGACGCCCAGCGCCAGGCGACCAAGGAGGCGGGCCGCATCGCGGGCCTCAACGTGTTGCGCATCATCAACGAGCCGACGGCGGCGGCGCTCGCCTACGGACTCGACAAGGGCGAGAGCGAACGCATCGCGGTCTTCGACCTCGGCGGCGGTACCTTCGACGTTTCGATCCTCGAGCTGGGCGACGGTGTCTTCGTGGTGCGCAGCACCAACGGCGACACCTACCACGGCGGCGAGGACTTCGACGAACGCATCGTCGCGTTCCTGATCAAGTCGTTCGAGGAGCAGACCGGCATCGATCTGCGTGCGGACAAGATGGCGTTGCAGCGGCTCAAGGAAGCGTCCGAGCGCGCCAAGCACGAACTCTCCTCCACGCCGACGACCGAGGTCAATCTCCCGTTCATCGGCGCCGACGCGAACGGCCCGAAGCATCTGAACGTCACCGTCACGCGCGAACGCCTCGAAGCGCTCGTCGCCGATCTGATCGAACG
>JANLTC010000374.1:0-24310 GCA_031362725.1 Deltaproteobacteria bacterium
CGCAATCCGACGAGAAGGTCCGTCGCGCTGCGGAGAGCTATCTGAAGTTCTTGGACGAGCAGCGCGCCCGTCGGGTCGGCGAGCAGTCGCTGCAGACCGCATCGAGAAACTGAGTCGCGTCACTTCACAGTTTCCTGACGCGTCCACGCCTTCGGGTGACGGAGACGGCGACCGCTGGTTCGGGCGCCACGAGATGCGCCTGGCGGTCACCGAATCGCCTCATTCTTCTCACGGGATCGCCCCGCGCCGTGCGCGCGATTTGGAAACTCTCTTGGGAAGGAAGTGGCATCCGCGATGCCTTTCGGGAGTCCGATGAACACCGACCGATTCCGTCTCGCCACGCTGATCGCGCTGATCCTTGGCGCGGTCGCGTTCGGAATGCCGGCCGCTGCGCAATCGGAAGGTGATGGCAGCGTCCGCGGCCAGATCACCGACACCGAATCGGGAGCCCCACTCGAGGGCGTGACCGTCACGGTCATCTGGCAGGCGTCCGCGAACGAGCCACGCCAGAAGGTCGATGTGACGGATGCCAACGGCATCTTCAAGTTCGCTTCCGTGCCGGCCGGGAACTGCAGCATCAAACTGAGCAAGCCGGGCTATCGCGTCGCCACCACGCCGAGCATCGATGTGAAGCCCGGCGAAGCGACTCGTGCTGATCTAGCGATCGCAGCGTTGCCTGCCGAAGCGGCGTCGGCCGCGACGCCCGGCGCGGCTCCTGGCGTCGAGGAGTTCGTGATCGTCGCGTCGCCGCTGACCGAGATCCTCGGCGCATCGCGGATGGATTCCGATGAGTTGATCAACACGTTGAATGCGGCCGAGCTGTCGAAGTTCGCCGCGTCGGACGTTGCCGATGCGCTCCGCTTCGTCCCGGGCGTGAACGTGGTGCAAGGGCAGTTCGCGGTGATCCGCGGCCTCGAGGATCGCTACAACAGCACGCTCTACAACGGGGCGCCGATGCCGAGCCCGGATCCCGACAGCCAGTCGGTGCAGCTCGACCTCTTTCCGTCCGACATCGTCAGCAATCTGGTCGTCGCGAAGACCTTCGCGCCCGATTCACCGAGCAACACGTCGGGCGGTATGACCAACATCATCACGCACGACTATCCCGAAGAATTCGAACTGAAGATCAGCGCAGGCAGCGGCTTCAATTCCAACGCTTGGAAGAACTTCCTCGACTACGAGGACGACTCCGCGGTCGGCAAGGCGATCAATGGTTGGGACACGGTCGAGACCGATTTCGGGATCTCGGCTGGCGGGCGCAAGGAGTGGCTCGGCCGCGAGTTCCGCTTCAAGTCGATCCTGAATCGCGAGATCGACTACGAGACCGGCGATGGATTCGTCGAAGGACGCGAGCCGCAGAAGGCCGTGTTTCGGCGCTTTCCCCGTCCGGGCCGGATCGTGGAGTCCGCCGATCTCTCGCTGGGCCAACTCAGCCTGAGCGACGGTCGTTTCGACCTGACCGAAAGCAACCGGACGCAACAGGGAACCGGGTATCTCGGTTTCGGCGTCGATCTCGACGAAGCGGGCGATCACAAGATCGATGGCTCGGTGTTCTACACGAAAGTGCAAGACGACTTCGTGCAGCTGCTCGAAAACGGGTTCCTGCCGAACTTCGACTACAGCAAGCTCGCCGCGTTGCAGCAGCTCGGGAACGAAGTCAATCGCTCTGATTTCCAAGGCGCTGCGACGCCGGGTTCCTGGATTACGGATGTCCGCGGTACCACGGGCGAACCGCAGAGCCGTGGTCCGCTCTGGTTCGACAACTTCTCACAGAGCGAGTCGTTCAAGCGCGAACGCTCGCTTCTT
The DNA here is from genome assembly GCA_031362725.1 of Deltaproteobacteria bacterium. Lineage (GTDB taxonomy): Bacteria > Myxococcota_A > UBA9160 > UBA9160 > PR03 > PR03. The sequence continues at coordinate 1,807 of JANLTC010000374.1, forward strand.
GCCTATCAGCTCAACGGCGATCATACGATCGGGTTGGTGCCGGGGCTCCACTTCTCCTGGGCCGGGAATCAGGCGGAGACCAGCCAGAAGGAGACCTCTTTCGGCGCGCAGTATTTCTACGAGCCAACCGACACCACGCAGATCCCGACCCAATTTCCAACGACGGTGGAGTCGCTCGGGCCGGGCCTGTACTACGCGAATGACGGCGTCTTCTATAGCCAGAACGACATCCGCGAGAATCAGGACTTCTATCGATTCGACGGGGACTACGAGAACTCGTTCCTCGACTTCCTCACGTTCAAGGTGAGCAGCGGCGGCTGGTACGAGCGCGCAACACGCGACGTCTCGTCGAGCTTTCTCGAGAGTCGATCGGTGAGCGGCACCTCGCAGTTCGCGATCTCCGGCGAGACGCCCGGGAAACTCGGCAAGTCGATCCTCGATGCGCTCGATACCAAGGCGAACGGCGATCTGGAAGGCCTGCGAGACACGACCAGCGATGGATCGCGCGAGATCAAAGCCTGGAACCTCGGATCGAAGACGACCCTCTGGGAGCAGGTCGACCTGCTCGCGGGGTTCCGGTTGGAGAACATCTCGATCACCTCGATCAATGATCCGTTCACCGGCGAAGAGGCCTTGGATGGCTCGCTGGCGATCTTCCCGACCAAGTACCTGTTCTTCGACCGGCTCGACAATCCGGAGCGCAACGAAGTCACGAGACCTCCGCCCCCCGGCACCGTTTTCAACGATGAAATTCTCGGAGTCGAGGTTCCGGTGAACGCGTCCACGGGTCTGGTGGATCTCGTCACGGAGAGCGACATCCGGTCGCTCATCAATGGCAAGATCGATCAGAACTTCTTCTTGCCGTCGCTGGGATTCGCCGTTCGTCCGATCGAGGGGCTGAGCGTGCGCGCGGCCTTTTCGGAAACCGTCGCGCGGCCTTCGTTCCGCGAGATGGGCTTCTACGTGTCGGTCGAACCGGGCACCAATGATCTGGTGGTCGGCAACCCGCAGCTCCAGCTCTCCGAAGTCACCAGCTATGACGCGCGTGCGGAGTACAGCTGGGGCGGTGCCGGAGATCTGTTCGCCGTCAGCGTCTTCAAGAAGGCGATCGACGATCCGATCGAGAGCATCGTGATCCGCAACCCGGCCAACAACGAGACATCGTCCGACGCGCTCTTCCGCACCTTCTTCAACAACCCGAACAGGGGCTCGCTGCGAGGCGTCGAGGCAGAACTCCGCAAGAACCTCGGCTTCCTCGGCTTCGATTTCGCACAGTACTTCTCCGTGGGCGGCAACTACACCTACATCGACGCCAAGGTGGGTCGGACCGAGGCTGAACTCGCGCGTTCGGAAGCGTTCTTTGGAACGGCGCCCGGCGATCGCCAGCGATTCTCTGCACTGAATGACACCCGGCGCCTCTTCGGCCAGCCCGAGTGGATCGCAAACGTCGATCTCAGCTTCGATCATCCGGAGTGGGGCACGAAGATCACGCTCGCCTATTTCGCGATCTCGAACGTCCTCGACGCGGCCGGTTCCGCGAGCATCGCGCCGGACGGAACCATCTATTCGTTCGTTCCCGATCGCTATCTGGACGCCTATGGACAGCTCGACCTGGTGATGAGCCAGACCTTCTACGTCGAAGCGATCAAGGGTGATCTGACCGTGAAGGCGAGTGTCAAGAATCTCACCGACAGCTCGCGCGGGTTCTTCTACGACGAGAAGCAGACGATCAACAACGTCTCCGAGCGCTCCTACAAAGTCGGGCGCGACTTCTCCCTCTCGCTCACATACACGTTCTAGCGAACGACTCGCAGTCGCTTCGGGGAGACGGCTCCAGCAGCGCTCTCGCGGCCATTCTTCTCGGTTCCGTCATTCTCGTGAAGCTTGTTTGAAGGCTGCCACCCCGCGTCGCGGAACGCCCACTCTTCGCTACGTGGGCAGTTGCATCGCGGGATCCCACCTGCATGAACTTCGTCGAGCTTCTACACAGATGTCACGACATCGATGCCGGTTAGCAACTTCGCGAAGTCATATTGCTCGCCGTCCAGAGCAGCTTCGCTTCTGGAAGGGTCCAGCACAAACAACTCCCAAACTCAGTAGAGAGCCAACCACAAGATGCAGAAGACACTCGTTGCTCTACTTGCACTCGCCATCGCCGGCATCGCCGGCAGCGCGAGCGCACAGACATTCGTGTCGGCCGACGTCACGACCAATACGACCTGGGGAACCGGCGCGTTCCCCTCTCCGATCATTCTCCAGAACCCGATCTTCGTAAAGAACGCGACGCTGACGATCTTGCCCGGCACGATCGTTCGCGGTCAGCCGCGCTCATCGGCCGTCGTGCCGGGATCGACTGTCGGTACGCCCGGCTCGATCACCGTCACCACGACGGGTCGCATCTCTGCGAACGGTTCTCCCGCTGCGCCGATCATCATGACGACCGCAGCAACCGACAACGACAATGACGGCAATGCGGATGACGCCGATCTGAACGGCTTCGAAGATCGCTTCGAGCTCGGCGACGTCTTGCTCGACGACACGCCGGCAACGTCGCCGCTCGCTCCGCTCAACAAGGCGGGCTTCGGGAACGTCGCGCTCTGGGGTGGTCTGGTGATCCTCGGCTCTGCGCCGACCAATCTCGCGAACAAGGCAGGCATCGGCTACGGCCGCGCCGAAGTCGAAGGCCTCACGGTCCCGGGCTTCCCGCCCGCCGACGCGTCCTACGGTGGCCTCGAGCCGCACGACAACTCGGGCCTGCTGCGATACGTCTCGATCCGCCATGCGGGCGACGAGATCGGCAACAGCAACGAGCTGAACGGCCTCTCGCTCGGCGGCGTCGGCGACGGCACCGTCCTCGAGAACATCGAGATCTACTGCAACTTCGATGACGGCATCGAGTGGTTCGGTGGCACGGTCAACGGCAAGAACCTCGCCGTCTTCTTCGTCGGCGACGACATGTTCGACCTCGACCAGGGCTACACGGGCGTAAACCAGTTCCTGTTCGGGATTGCTCCCTTCTTCCGCGAGACCGGTGGTGGCGCCTACGGCTCCGCTTCCGGCGACAAGGCTGGCGAGTACGACGGCGACGATTACCGCCCCGATGCGCCGGCCCTCTTCGACAACGTGAACACGCGCATCGACGTGACCCAGAGCGTTGTCGACCCGACGCCCTGGCCGCTCTCGAACCCGGCGATGTACAACGAGACGCTGATCGGCGCGACGCCGGATGCCGGCCAGTTCTTCACCCCGGCCAACATCCCGGGCACCAAGCGCGGCATCCAGTTCCGCAATGGCTTCGCCGGAACGGTGTACAACTCGATCGTCGTCAACACCGGCGCCGAGACCGGCATCGAGGTTGGCTCGGGAACGGGAACTCCCGGCTTCGACGTGACCAACAACGCCGCGGCGGGCTTGCTGTCGCTCGTCTGCTCGACGCTCGACGACGCGGCGGCACCGGGTGCGCCCGAGCTTCCGGTGATCAACAACGGCAACGCGCTGAACCTCGCCCTCGGTGGTACGGCGGCGGGTGCGAACGTCACGAACGGCTCGTTCGCGGGCCTTACGGTCGAGGATCAGACCTTCGACCCGACCGGCAATGCCGCGGGCAAGCTCGACACCACGGTGAAGCCGACTCCGATCAACCCGCGACCGACGGGCCTCGCGGGTGTCAGCGGCTGCCTCCCGCCGCGCGGCCCGGGGCTCGACCCGGGCGCGTCGTACCGCGGTGCGTTCCTGCGCACGGCTCCGACGCTTTGGACGACGGGCTGGACCGCGCTGAACATCGGCGGGGTACTCGCCAACTGATTCGCGATCGCAGTTGCTCTGGGGTTCCGGTCCGATCGGGTGACCGAAACGGACCGGCCCCCACTAACTAAATCCCTTCTCCATGAAAGCTCCAAACACCATGAAGACCAAATCTCTCTTTGCTTCGCTCGCAGCCCTCGTTGCCTCCGCCTTCGTGTCGGCGCCGGCGACGGCGGCAATGATTGCCGGCTGGGATTTCTCGCAGTACCTGGGCGACGGCCTGTTGACTCTGGACGGTGTCGACTTCACGACGACGCTCAGCGCCAACTACTCGAACCTGGATCCGAGCTTCGGTGCAGGCGCCGAGTCCGCGACCTTCGGAACGATGTACATCAACGGACAGTTTGGTTCGACGGCGATCATTCCGTCGGGTCTCAATGACGAGCAGATCCTGCCGACCCCGGGTTCGCTCGCCTCAAACCTGAATGCTCCGGTGACGGCGCCGGGCCGCGTTCCGTTCGACTCGCTCTCGATTCTGCAGGCTGAAGGCCAGATCTTCGCCAACGAGTTGGCGTTGACTGCTCTGGCTCCGGCGTCGGTCGTGTTCCAGGCTCACCTGGGTGCAGCGGCGTTCAACGGCAGCAATTGGTTGGTCAGCTTCGCTGGCAAGACCTTCGGTGGCACCTCCACGGTGGGAGTCGAGTTCTCGACCGATGGCGTGACCTACACGTCAGCCGGTTCGGCGAGCCTCACCACCAATGACACGCCGTTCAGCGTGAACCTGGGCGCGGTCAGCTCGCATAGCGCGTCCGTTCGGTTGAACTTCAGCAATCTGAGTGGCCAGCCGATCATCGACAATCTGGCGATCAACGGAACGCTCACTGCGGTTCCGGAGCCGGGAACGATGCTGCTGATCGGGAGCGGCCTCGCGGGTCTCCAGATCTTTGGTCGCCGCCGAGCCTGATTCCTGTTCTTCGAACGAATGCCACGGAACCGCCACCGAACTCGGTGGCGGTTCTCTTTGGGGGCCACGAAATTGTCGGTGTCGGTGTTCCCACCGTTGCGAACGGACATGGGCGCCACCATCAGACTCATCACGTAGAGGTCGAAGAATCATGAAACTGAGAATGCGCGCGATCACCTCGGCGATCCTCTCGATGGCCGTCTCTACATCGATTGCGGGCTCCTCGCAGGCATTCCTGGCGGCTGGCTGGGACTTCTCGCAGTACCTGGGCGATGGCTTGCTGAGCATCGACGGCACCAATTACACGACCACTCTCAGCGCGAACTACTCGGATCTGGATCCGACCTTCGGTGCGGGAGCCGAGTCGGCCGCGTTGGGAACTCTCTATCTGAACGGAAATTTCGGCTCGAGCTCCGTGACTCCGACTGGCAACAACGACGAGGCGTTCCTTCCGACGGGGGGGTCTCTCGTCTCCAATCTCGACGTACCGCTGCCCTCCTTCGATGCGTTCGACGTTCTAAAGGCGGAAGGACAGCTGCTGTTCAACCTGCTGGGCATGACTGCGCAGGACGCGGTCAGCGTCGTCTTCAAAGCCGATCTGAGTTCCGTTCCCGAGACCGGTGGCAACTGGTCGCTCAGTTTCGCGGGCAAGACCTTCAGCGGTTCTTCGACGGTGGGCATCGACTTTTCGGTCGACGGCTCGAGCTACGCCAGCGCAGGTACGGTGCTCCTCGACGGCACGGACGCGCGCTACGTCGTGAACCTCGGCTCCGCTGTCTCGGAAACCGCATTCGTTCGCTTCAACTTCAATCCGGCAGGCGGCGCACAGCCGATCATCGACAACGTCGCGATCTCTGCGCCCGAGCCCGGCGCACTCTGGCAGTCCCTCGTGGCGTTGTTTGCGTTGCTGGCGCCCGTCCGGCTGCGCACCTTCTGGTCGAGAAGCTGGTGAGCCAGCTGACGCCGACGCAGGATCCCATCCCGATGAAGTTGCAGATCCTCGTCTCGATGCTGCTGTTCGTGGGCGTGCCCGCTTCGCTGCGAGCAGAAGCGCCGGGCGGAACCCTTCCGGAGTATCGCGGCGAGGAGAAAGCCGCTGCGGCCGTCAGCGAGCGGAATCTTCTCGCGAGCGATCGCTTCTGGCCGTATCAAGTCGCCTTGACGAGCGCAGTGCCTGCGAAAGCCGGCAGCCCGCCGCTCGAAGCGGGATCGGTCGGCGTGTTGATTCGCGTCGAATCCAACGGCGCCGCGCGCATCGACTTCGGGCGCGATGGGCTCTTGGCGGTTCCTGTTGACAAGACGGATCTCGTCGACCGCGCCAATCGCGTCCGGCGCGGCGAACTCGAGAAGATCGCGCCCAACCTGCTGCTCGCGATCGGTCCGCGTCTCGTCGACTCGGCAGCAGACACACTGCGTCCGCTGCCGTTTCCCGAGGTGTCGGCGGCACGCGGCGTTCTGGGTGTCTTCGCCGACCCGAACTCGAAGGAGCTGGCAACGCTCGCGACCGAACTCGCCCCGCTGCGCGAACCGGATGGCGTGTTCACGATCCTCTTCCCGCTGGGCGAACACCCGGATGCGGAGGTTCGTGAGAAGCTGCGTGCGCTGAAGTGGACGGTTCCGTTCGTGTACGACCATCTCGCAGAGGCATACACCAAGTCGCTGACGGACGAAGGGGGAACGCTCCCGGTTCTGCTGCTGCAGACGCGAGATGGCAGGGTCCTCTTCCAGAGCAGCGGAAAGACGGGCGTCATGCCGGAGCTGCGAGCGGCAATCGATGCCGCCTTCCCGCATGCACCCGCGCAGGCTGTCCGCGCACCGAAGGCGAATCCGGAATGAAGTGCTGCGCAGCGTCGCCTCTCGTGTTGAAGTAGATGCCGGCTTCGCTTCGCTCACATCTCCAAAGCATGACGGCTGCGCAGTTCGCCATCTGGATCCTCAACGCGACGCTGTTCACGCTGTGCTGCTACATCAGCGCAGCACTCGTGAGTGCGTGGGCCGGCGATCTGTTGGCGACGACCGGGACGCAGCCGGCGCCCGTGGCAGCGATCGCGACGGCGCCTGGCCGCGCGTGGTCAGATCGACAAGCAATCCTCGACCGCAATCTGTTTCAGGTCTCGACGCTGCTTCCGGCTCCGACGGTCGAAGCCCCGCCCGAGCCGGTCGAGGAAGAACTGCAAGCGACGCGACTCCCGTTGCGGCTGCTCGGCACGGTCGCATCGGCGGACAGCGCTGTGGCCTACGCCGCCATCGAGGATCAGGGGACGCGGAAACAGCGCGTCGTGCGCGCTGGCGAAGCGCTGCAGGGCGACGCGACGGTGCTCCGCATCGAGCGACGCCGGATCGTGATCGAGAACGGCTCGAAGCGGGAGGAACTCGCACTCGACGAGGAGGAGGATCTGACACAGCAGGCTGCGCGTCGCGTCGCCAGATCCACGCGGCCTCCCGAGAAACCCCAGACGCTTCCCAAGTACGAAATGGGTCAGGTGACCGGCGTCGAGGTCTCGTCGGTCGACCGGGGCAGTCTGTTCCACGGCCTCGGAATCCGGGAGGGCGACACCGTGACGCAGGTCAACGGAATCGTCGTCACCGGCCCGCAGGACAGCGCCGCCGCACTTCGCGAGTTGAATGAAGGCAGCGCGTTCCAAGTGACCGTGATCGGAGCCGATGGCCAGGCGCGCACGCTGACGAACACGGCCGGCGACTAGCGGTCGATTTCACCACGCCGGAAGCATCGAGCAAGATCCCGAACGGAGCTTCGACTCATGCGCTGACGGATGACCCGTTGCCGGTCACGGCGTCGCTCTCAGCGTCGCGCGCTCGACCGTCACAGCTTCGATGATGCCGTTGTCGTCCCGCGCGCGGAGGTGCCACGTCGCGAGATCGGGGCGGCTCTTCGCGAAGGCTTCGAAGCGGCGAAAGATGCCGTAGTCGAAACCGACGAAGAGCGCGTTCGCGGCCGCTTCCGGCGAGCCGTCCCGGAAGTACGTAGCGAACCAATCGAAGAGAAAGTCGGGCTCCGAGGTGACCCAGACCGAGTTCGGCTCGTTCAATCGATGTTGGAAGTACAGAACCCGCAGCGATGCCGCGGCGAGGGGGAAGGCTTCGCGACTCTCGGGGCTACCCGGATGGCGAATCTCGATCTGCTTGAGGCGCGCGTAGGCGGTTGCCATGTCCTTCGCCCTACCGGCGGCCTTGGCCTCGTCGAGTAGGGCAGGGGCACCGCCGAGGCCAAGATGCGCGCACGCACTTGCAAAGCCCAGCAAGACGATCAGCGCGCCAGAGAGGCGTCTCACCTGCCGCATCTGCAGTGGTATCCGAGCGATGGGTCCATGTTGCATGGCGGAAGCTCCCGATTGATCGCGCGACGTCTTTGCAACCGGCGTGGCCGCACAACTTAGCGGCACGTGTGATGACGAGCCGTTGCGGATCGGAAACTCCCCGCCTTCTTCTCATTCATCGAAATGCTGGCAACAGGGGATCGCAACGGTTCGCGTCGCGCGGGCCGGCGCCCGACCCGAGCCGACCGGCGCTTGGTTTGATCGCGCTGCGCTGGGACTCAGACTTGCTCGAGCGCCTCGAGGATCACGCCCTCGCGTAGCCCCCAGTCCGAGACGGTGATCGACGGCAGTTCCAGCTCTTCCACGACCGTGCGCAGCACGAGCGCGCCGGTGGGCACCAGGTCCGCGCGTTGGCGCCGCATGCCCGGCATCGCGAGTCGCTCGCTCTGGCTGGAGCGCACGAGTCCGCGCGCCAGCTCGCGGAATTGTTCGGCGGAAATCACCGTGCCGTGGATCTCGGTGAGATCGCGGCCCGCTTCGGCTGCGAGCAGCCGCGCGAGCGCGCGCATCGTGCCGCCCGTCGCAATCGCGGGTCGCGGCGCCCAGCGCACGAGGGCTTCGCGGTATTCGTCGAGGCGTTCGCGCACGCGCGCGCGCACGGCGCGCTTCTCGTCGCGCGTCATCGGGTCCGCGTGCACCAGCTCGGCGTGCAGCCGCGCGGCGCCGAGCGGCAGCGTCGTCTCGAAGCGCACCTCGGTGTCGTCGCCAGTGATCAACTCGAGGCTGCCGCCGCCGAGGTCGAGTCCGAGCGCCAGCCGCGAGCCGATCTTCAGCTTGCGGCGGAACGCCGCGAAGGTGAGGCGCGCTTCCTCGGCGCCCGAGAGAATGCGCGTCGGCACACCGATCGCTTCACCGATGCGTCGCGCGACGTCCTCGCCGTTGCTCGCATCGCGCAGCGCCGCGGTCGCAACCGGAATCAGCAGATCGACATGCGCGTTGCGGGCGCTCTGGCCGAGCAGCCGCGCAGTCTCGACCGCGCGATCGCAGACGTCGTCCGGTACGCGACCGCCGTCCGCGACGGTGGCGCCGAGCCGCAGCATCACGCGTTCGCGCAGCACGCGGCGCACGTCGCCGTCCGCGGTCGCGTCGGCGACCAGCATGTGGAACGACGTGCTGCCGAGGTCGAGCACGCCGAATCGCACGGTCGGCGTCTCCGCATCGTCCGGTGACGCGGCCGGCTCCGGCGGCACGTAGCGGATCGTCGCAGGGCGCACGCCGCGGCCTTCGAGGAGCCAGTACGAGCCCTTCTCGCAGCGCGGTTCATCCTCGATCGCGAGTCCCTCGGCGCGATGGCGCTCGAGCACGGCGCCGATCGCTTCGCCATGGGTGCAGAGTGCAGTCGGGCGATCGCGCATCGAGGCGATCGCTTCGAAGAGTTTCGCCTCGTCGCTGCCTTCGCCGAGCCGTTCGTCGATCTCGACCGGGATCCCGAGTGCGAGCGCAAGCGGCGCCAGCGTTTGCCGGCAGCGCAGCGCGGGGCTCGACACGATTCGCTCGATGCCGCTCTCCGCGAGCGACTTGCCGAGCTCGTGCGCCTGCGCGCGACCGGAGTCGCACAGCGGTCGCAGCAGCGGAGGACCCGCCCACTGCGTGCGCTTCGCCGCTCTGGCGTGTCTGACGAGATGGAGCTTCATGCCGAGATCGCTCGGAGGAAGGGAATCGACGCAGGCGCGGATGAAGGGTGGGGCCATCCGCAACGAGCGAGAAGGGATCGCAACGAGCCCAGATTGATACGCTGCCGCGCGCCGCGCAAGGGCCTTGTATGTTCCCCCGCCATGAGCTGGAAGCCCGAAGTCGACGAGATCGAACGACGCCGCGAACGCGCCAAGCAGATGGGCGGCGCCGAGGCGGTCGCGAAGCACCACGCGCGCGGCCGCGCGACGGTGCGCGAGCGGATCGCCGCGCTCACCGACGCCGATTCGTTCCACGAACACGGCGATGTCGCGGGCGTCGCCGAGAGCGACGCAGTCGGCGCGGTGACGAAGTTCACGCCGGCGGGCGTCGTGGTCGGCACGGCGCGCATCGACGGACGCCTCGTCGTCGTCGGTGGCGACGACTTCACGATTCGCGGCGGTTCGTATTCGCCCGCCGGCCTGCGCAAGGGAATCTACGCCGACGAGCTGGCGCTGCGGCGCCGCGTGCCGGTGGTGCGACTGCTCGAAGGCGGTGGCGCGTCGATCGCGGGCGCCACCGGTGTGCGTGGCCGCTCGGGCTACGACTGGACCGCGTCGTCGCCGCTGAACCTGCTGTGCATGGAAACACTCGCGAACGTTCCCGTCGTCTGCGCAGCGCTCGGTCCCGTCGCGGGATTTCCGGCAGCGCGGCTCGTGGCGTCGCATTTCTCGGTGATGACGCGCGAGACCGCGCAGGTGCTGACCGGTGGACCCGCGCTCGTCGAGCGCGCCACCGGCCATGCGGTGACGAAGGAGGAACTCGGCGCCGCGGCGGTGCACGAGCGCAGCGGCGTAGTCGACAACGTCGCGGAGGACGAAGCCGACGCGGTTCGCCAGATCCGCGCGTTCCTGTCCTATCTGCCGTCGAACATCGACGTGTTACCGCCCGTCGCTACGAGCGACGATCCGCCGTCGCGCGCCGAGGAAGAACTGCTGTCGGTGATTCCGCGCGAACGCCGCCGAGCGTACAAGATTCGCCGCGTGCTCGAGCTCGTCGTCGATCGCGGTTCGTTCTTCGAGATGGCGCCCCGCTATGGCCGTTCGCAGGTCACCGGCTTCGCGCGCCTCGCAGGTCGTCCGGTCGGCGTACTCGCGAACGACTGCGTCCACGACGGCGGCTCGATGACCGCCACTGGCGCGCGCAAGGTGCGCCGTTTCGTCGAGACCTGCGATCTCTTCCATCTGCCGATCGTGAGCTTCGTAGACGAGCCAGGCTTCGCGATCGGCTTGCAGGCCGAACAGTCCGCGACGATCCGCTTCGGCATGGAGGCGATGTTCGCGGCGCTGCAAACGGAAGTGCCGTGGTGCGCGGTGATGTTGCGCCGCGCGTTCGGCGTCGCGCTCGGCATCCACCTCGGCCCGGCGCCGACGGTGCTCGCGTGGCCGTCCGCGCAGAGCGGCTCGATGCCGGTCGAAGGCGGCGTCGAGCTGGGCTTCGGGCGAGAGATCCGCGCGGCCGCTGATCCCGATGCGCGTCGCCGCGAACTCGAAGAAGAGATGGCCGCCGCGCAGTCCGTGTTCCCGCGCGCGGAGGACTTCGGTGTGCACCACCTGATCGATCCGCGCGAGACGCGCGCGGCGCTGTGCGCGTGGATGGCGGAGGTCGAAGTGTCGCTGCGGGCGCTGCCGGGTCGCGGTGCGCGGCGCTACAGCACGAGGCCGTGAGCGGAGCCGCGCGCTCGACGCCGAACAACCGCGAGCATGAGCACCGCGACGACCGACAGCAGCGGCAGTTCCGGCTCAGGGACGTAGCCGTTGTCCTCGACCGGCGCGGTGGGCGATGTCGCGGTGTAGTCGACCGGCAGGTTGAAGACGGGACCAGTCGACGGAAGGCTCGCGCTGAAGCGGCACGACGCGCTCCCCACCGCGCCCGACATCGGCAGACTGGCAGTGAGCGAGGCGTGCACCCCGACGTCGATCCGGATCCGGAACGGCACGCCCGTGTCGATGCGGCACGTGTTCGACGTGAAGGCCGCCGGGCCTCCGATCTCAGCGGCGTAGACGCCGTAGCGCGAGCTGCTCGTCGCGTCGACGTTGCCACCGGCGATCGTCATCGAGCAGGGCGGGCCTGTCGGCGGGATGTGTCACCGACGTTCAGGCCGGCGCGCGGCTGGAAGTGCTGCGCGTCGTTCGTGCTCGCGTGGATAGCGCCGTTCACGAAGACGCTGAGAGTGAACGCGACGGGGCCGGGCGGACCGGTGATCACGAAGTCGTCGGCGTCGAGTCGCGCGCTGACGTTGTTGTTGTCATTGACGAGGCCCGAGGCCACCGGCTGCCGTATCGGGCATGGATCGACGAGCTGCCCGTGAGCACGCTCCAGGCCGCGCTCACCGAGTCGTGCGCGACCGCGATCTCGAATCCATTGGGCTGCCAGGTCGAGTCGTAGAAGCGATCGACCTCGTTCGGGCTCGGCGCGGGGCGATCCGCCTGCTCCCCGTTTTCGCGTTCGGTCCTCTGCACACCCAGAGCGTCGGGGCCGCGCCCGCCACCAGCGTCTGGAGCAGGGCGCGGGCAAGGGCAAGACCGCTACTCGCGAGCCGAGGGTGCCTGCTCATCAGCGCGGCGCTTCTGCGGAGAGCCGACGGCGCGGGCACACGAGCATCGCGAGCACTGCGATGCAATTGCAGGCAATCGTCGTGGGCTCCGGCACCGCGATTCCTCCTGTCGCGGAGTACGCGCTGTAACCCTGCGGCAGTGTGAGCACCGGAATCGAGGTTGGGAAGCGCAGCGCGCCGGAGAAGTCGGAGTCCGCTTCCGCGAGCGCGCCGGGTTCGCCGCCCTGATAGGCAAGCACATAGGAGTCGGTCTCGAGCTCGAGTTCGAGCCGCAGCGCTTCACCGACTGGTGCCGTGAGCTCGGGCGAGCTGCCGATCCCCGTGCCCGTCCAACCCACGAACATCCCCGTGCCCTGGAACGCAGCCGCGCATCCGAAGCCGAGCGCGCCCGAGCCGCGCTGGCAGACGTTCATCGAGCCGAACTCCCAGGACGTCGTCGGGCCGAGGGATGAACTGAGCTTGCCGCGAACGTGCGCGCTGGCCGTCGCGGCGGTGGTGAGGCCCGCCTGCTCGATCGATACGCTGCCGATCCCCTCGACGTTCACGCGGAAGCTCACGGTCCCCGGCGGCCCACTGATCACCAGGTCGTCGATCACGAGACGCGCGCTCGCGTAATTCTGATCGAGCGTCGCGCCGGCGCCCGAGCCCACTGGCAGCGAGAAGTAGACCCGGCTGCGCCCCGCGAGCTCGCCCGGAAACGCCGAGGCGAGGCCCTGGGCCTCGAGGACACTCGTGGCCCCGCCGTACGGGTAGGTGCTCGCCTCGAAGTCGTCGGCCTGGACGCCCGTCGCGGCCGGACCGTCCGTGGTCAGCCGGTCGACGTCCCAGGTTTCGATGCGCACCGTCACGTCGTAGCTGGCGGCGGCGGCCGGACCGGCCGCGGCAAGCGCGACGAAGACCGTCGCGATGCGGGCAGCGCGCCCGCTGTGGCGCCTCACCTTCCGCGGTACCTCGGCTCGCGCTGAGTCGCGCGCGCCGCCTTCATCTCCGCGTAGTCGCGCGACTGGAACACCAGCGACTGCGTGAGCGCCTCTTCCTCAATCGAGCGCTGCACGCCCGGGTTCGCCATTCGCGCAAGCGTGCGGCGGAACATCTGCACGGTGAAGGCGGGCGCCTTCGCGATTGCGTGGGCGATCTCGAGACAGGTCGCGTCGAGCTTGTCGTCGGGCACGACCCGCGAGACGATGCCGTGCGACAGCGCCTCCTGCGCGTCCATCACGCGACCCGTGAGCGCGAGATCCGCGACGAGCCCGTGGCCCGCCATCTGGAAGAGGCGCGCCGTGCCGCCGGAATCGGGGACGACACCGTGCAGCACTTCTGGCAGCCGCATCCGCGCGCTCTCGCCGGCGATGCGCAGGTCGCAGAGCAGTGCACGTTCGAAGGAGCCGCCGATCACCCAGCCCTTGAGGGCCGCAATGATCGGGCACGGCATCGAGAAGAATTGCTGCGTTCCCTTGTGGCCGCGCTCGATGAACTCGAGGTCGGTGATGTCCTCGGTGCGGACGCCGAGTTCCTGGGTGTCGCGACCCGACGAGAACGACTTGCCATTGCCGCGCCAGACGACGCAGCGCAGTCCGTCCTTCTGGTGCAGCTCGGCGAGCAGCTCCCAGAGGCGCGCATCCATCTCGTTGTTGGCCGCGTTGTGGCGGTCGGGGCGGTTGTTCGAGAGGATCGCCACCGGTCCGTCGTACTCGAGCGTCAGCGTGTCGTTGCCCATCATCTTCCTTTGAATGCCGGCGCGCGCTTCTCGGCGAACGCGGCTACCGCTTCGAGATAGTCTTCCGTCTGCGCGCCCTGCACCATGCGATCGGCTTCGACGTCGAGCACCGACTGCAGCGTTTCGGTGAGCGCGCGATTCAGGTTGTCCTTCATGTAGCGCAGCGCGATCGGCGGCCCGGCGGCGATCTGTTTCGCCCAGCCGAGTGCGGCCTTCTCGAGATCCGCATCGGGCACGACGCGGTTCACCAGGCCGATCCGCTCGCAGTGGCGCGCGTCGAGGCGCTCGGCGGTGAACAGGATCTCCCGCGCGCGGGCCGGCCCGACCAGGTGCGTCAGGAACCAGCTCGAACCGTAGTCGCCCGAGAGACCGAGTCGCGCATACGCCGTCGTCACGAACGCACCCTCGGCGGCGATGCGCAGATCGCAAGCCAGCGCGAGCGCGAAGCCCGCGCCGGCGGCAGGCCCCGGCAGCGCCGCGAGCGTCGGCTTCTCGAGCTGGTGCAGCGCGAGCGGGATCTGGTGCTCCCAGCGCAGCTGGCGCTTGCGCTCTTCAGGCGACGGCAGCTTGCCGTCGCGCGCCATCATCTTGGTGTCGCCGCCGGCGCAGAACGCGCTGCCCGCGCCGGTCAACAGCACGCAGCCGACGTCGGGATCGGCGCCCAGCGCCGGGAGCCACGTCGTCAGCGCGCGCTTCATCTCCATCGTCAGCGCATTGCGCGCGTCGGGCCGATTCAGCGTCAGCACCGCTACGCGGTCCTCGATCCGCCCGAGCAATTCCGCCGTCCCCGTCTCGATCTCCCGCACGCACCGACCTCCCGCCGCACAGCCTATCACGGCCATTGCCTCGGGGACCTCGCATCGGGGACGTTCGTTGCGCGGTTTGATTTGGGGACGTTGATTGCGCAACTTGCGCCGGGGACGTTGCTGCGCGCAATCGACGCAATGAACGTCCCCAACGCAACGGCTCGACCAGGAGGACGCGACGTGGGTCTGCCCGAACCGCCCGATCTCGGTGCCAGCGCGCTGCCGCGCGGCAGCTACGACGGCGAGGTCGTGGTCGTCACCGGCGGCGGCACCGGACTCGGCAAGGCGATCGCCGTCGAGTTCGCGCGACTCGGCGCCGCGGTCGCGATCCTGTCGCGCGATGCCGAGCACCGCGCAGCAGGCGTCGCCGCGATCTCCGCCACCGGCGCGCGCGCCGCGGGCATCGCGTGCGACATCCGCCAGCCCGACGCGATCACGGCTGCGTTCGACGAAGCGACGAGCGCGCTCGGCGCCCCGTCGGTGCTGATCAACAACGCCGCGGGCAACTTCCCGGTGCCCGCCGAAGATCTCTCGCCGAATGGCTGGCGCACCGTGGTCGACATCGTGCTCAACGGCACCTTCTTCTGCTCGCGGGAGTTCGCGCGACGCCACATCGCAGCGGGAACGCCCGGCGCGATCGTCAACGTGGGCGCGTCGTACGCATGGACCGGCGGTCCCGGCTTCGCGCATTCGGCGGCCGCGAAGGCCGGCGTGAAGAACATGACCGAGACGCTCGCGGTCGAGTGGGCGCCGTACGGAATTCGCGTGAACGGACTCGTGCCGGGTCTGTTCCCGCACCAAGACGAAGCGGCGCACATCGTGGACGGCGTTCCCGAGCGCGGCCAGAACGAAGGCGCGCGGCAGCCGGCCGGTCGTGTCGGTCGTCCGCGCGAACTCGGCTGGGCCGCGACGTTCCTGTGCTCGCGCTACGCGTCGTTCGTGACCGGCTGCACGCTCGTCGTCGACGGCGCGAATTGGCAGCGCCGCGCGATGCTGCAGCCGGAGTTCACGCCGATTCGCGAGCAGCTCGGCAAAGCGCCGTTCAAGCCGTGACGAAACGCCTGCGGTAGGACTGCGGCGGGAAGAACGCCAGCCACTCGGCGATCGCGGTGACCAGCACCAGCAGCGACGAGACACCGACCAGCGACGCTGGCAACTCGTAGTGACCGAAGAGTTGCAGGGTCGCGTAGAGCAGCGTCACCAGCACGGTCGCGAGCGTACCGATTCCCCACAACAGAAAGCGGTTCGCGACCAGCGCGTCGCCGACGCCGGCTTGCACGCGACGTCGCATCAGCGCGTAATAGCGGAGCGACTCGCCAGTCGACCAACCGTAGGCTGCGAGCAGACCGAGATGCACGCCCCAATGACCGAGCCAGACGCCGATCCCCTGCTGCGCCTTCGCGACATTCAGGATCCACGCGCCGACGATCGCAACTCCGAGCCAGCAGCTCACCAGCACGACCGCCGCCTGCGCGACGCGACTCTTCGGTTGGAAGACGCGCTGCGTGAACAGACACACGAAGGCGCCGCCGATCGAGATTCCGCTGACGCCGAAGAACGAGCCAAAGCCGGCGAGCCTTCCCGGAAACAGATGCAGCGACTCCGCCGCAACCACCAGCGCGTAGCCGATGAAGCCGGCCACGATGAAGTTGAGCCCCATCGCGAGTTCCGGCAGCTTTCGCGTGCGGCGGGCCAGCAGCAGCAGGCGGATTCCCACCGTGAGGCTCACGGCGAGAAACGAACCGAATCCGATCAGCCCGACGACTTCCGCCATGTTCCGCGGCCTCCGGCTCGCTCTATCGGCCCGCCCGGGCTCAGACTTGGTAGGGGAGAGTCGGCCGAGTCTCGCATTCAACCCGGGCGGATCCGCGCTGCGACGTGGCGCTGCCTCACTGCGATCGCTGCGCGCCGCTCGAGCGGCGTCGTGCGGGGCGTGCTCGCCGGCAGCACCTCGCGCAGCCGTCGCAGCGGCACGAGCTGCGCGGTCGGCTGGGGCGTCGTGCGCGTCCAGATGAAGCGGTACTGGAAGACTCCTTCGAGCAGACCCGTGGTGTCGAGCCAGTTCGCGACGCCGGGATCGCGGTGCGCGACGACGATGCGCACGCGGCCGTCGGCGTCGCACCGCGTCTGTGTCGCATTCAAGCTGGTCTGGTGATTGGCGTAGTCGAGACTGCGGAACCAGCTGTCACAGAGCTGGAACGACCAGTAGCGTGCGTCGGGGACGTCGCATTCCACGACCAGCGCTTCGTCCTCGCCCAGCTCGAACCAGTCGTTGCCGTAGAGGATGTCGTCGGCGCCGCCTTCGTAGCGGCGCGCGGCGGCGAGTCGCCCCGGAACATGACCCGCGCGCAGCTCTGCGACCCACTCGTTCCAGAAGCGCGTGGTGCCGAGCGTCCACGCGGCCGCGGCTTCGAGCCGTGCGGCGATGCGCGCCGGATCGACCTGTCGCGGTGCGTCGGTCGGAGCGCCATCCCTCTCGATCGTGAGCCGCGCGGGAGCTTCGTTCTCCCAATCGACGAAGTACTCGCGAACCAGCAGCCACTGCGCGTCGGGATCGAGCGGCATCCAGTTGCCCGCGCGCGCGCGGCCGCCGAGCCAGAGTTCGAAGCGCCCGTCCGCATCGACCGACAGCTCGCTCGCGAGCCGCGCGGCGAAGTTGCGCGGCTCGCCGAGTTGCATGAACCCCTGCTTCGCCTCGAAGAGCAGCTCGAAGCTGGTGCCGCGATCGCCACGCACGCGGTACACCGCGCCCGGATCGACGCGCGCCCACAGGTAGCGGTTGTCGGCGTTCTCGGCGCCCCACTTCGCGTTCGCATTCGGGTTCGCGACGAAGCGCGGGATCGCGGGATCCGCGCCATGGAGCTGTTGCTCGAGCGCCACTTCCGCAAGGCCGGCGAGATAGGCGAGCCCGTCGGCGCGCACGCGCGGAGAATCGCCGGGCCGCGTCACGTCGGCGCGAGCGGCTTCGATCGAGCGCTCGATCTCGGCGCGGGCGCGCTGCGGCGTGATGGGCGCGTCGTCCAATGCGCCGGCTCAGATTTCCGACGGAACGCCGTAGCGCTGTTGGTAGTCGCGGAAGCGGCGCCGTTCCACGTCGATCTCGGCGCCAGCCGGCGCGATCTCGTAGTGATGCGCACCGTGGCGACCCTTCGGCTTCGCGGCGAGATAGCCGCGCATCCGCGACTCGGCCTCCGCGCTGAACGCGATGCCGAAGCGCTCGTAGACGCGCGCGATCGTCGCGATCGGGTCGCGCATCAGGTCGGCGTAGACGACGTCGGCGAACTGCGCCTCGCGACCGCCGTCGCGCACGCGGATCGCGTTCTGCAGCAGCTGCGCGCAGGTCTCGCCGGTGAACCAGCCGCGCACGGCCTGCGCATCGACCGCATCAGAGCGCACCCAGGCGGTGGCGAACAGGATGCTCGCGACCGACGCCATCACGGGGAGCGGATCGCGATGCGTCTGCACGACGCGCGCATCCGGGTAGAGTGCGAAGAGCGCGTCGAGCGACGCCATGTGCGACGGCGCCTTCAGCACCCAGCGCTCGCGCCGGTTGCGCCACTGCAGCAGCTGCAGCGTGCGCCGATGCCAGGCGTAGGCCGGTCGCATGTCGGCGGAAGCGAGCCATGCCGCGAAGCGCGGCACGACGTGGCGGCCGGCGAGTTCGTCGCAGCGGAACTCCGGCGTCATCAGCGCGATGCACTCGACCGGCACGCGCGCGCCGAGTTCGTGCATCGCGTCGTAGTCCGGGACGATCTCGCACCAGAAGCGCACGGCGCGCTCGGCGCGTTCGATGCGTGGATCCCTGTCGAAGGTCGCGGCCTCGGGCGGCGGACACGGATGGCGCACTTCCCAGGCGAGCGGCACGCGGTGCGACGGATCCTGCGCGAGCAGTTCGTGCAGGATCGAGGTGCCCGTGCGCGGCAGTCCGGTAATGAAGATCGGCGCGTCGATGCGCTCCGCCGCGATCTCCGGATGACGCCGCGTCCACTCGATGATCTGCAATCGATTCTCGAGCCACTCGAGCACGTCGGCGCGTGCCAGCGTGCGACCGACGTAATGCAGTTTCGCCTCGCTCTCGAGCGCGCCGAGAAAGACTCGCAGCGGCTCGCGAAACGCCGCATCGCCGAAGTCGCCGAGCCCCGTGCGCCGCTGCGCCTCGGCGAGCAGTTCGGCTTCGCCCAGCGAGATCCAGCGCGGGTCGCCGATCTCGTTCAGCGCTCGAACCCAGGCGGGCCGCGCGGGCGACGTAGTCTCGCTCATCGCGACTCTCGCAGTGCGGGCAGCACGTGCTCCTCGATCAAGTGCAGCTGCTCCCACGCGATGTCCGGCGGCATGCCGCCACAGAGCGGTTGCAGCAGCAGCAGGCCGCGCTCGCGCACGTGGGCGACGGCTTGCTCGGGCGTGAAGATCCGGTACGGCCCGTTCGCAGCGCGCAGCTCTGCAACGCTGGCCGCATCTGAACGACTCACCGAGGTTCCTTCGGGCAGCCACGACGCGTACATCTGCGCGTCGTGCAGCAAGTAGGGGCCGAGTCGCTGCCATGCGGCATCGAGGTCTTCCGCGACGAAAGCGGACGTGACCGTGTCGGCCGGTGGGTTGATGAAGAGCCCCGGCGCATTGCCGTTGCGCGCGCACTCGGCGCGGTAGAGCGGCTCGAGCGACGCGTCGCCGCCCTGTGTCAGCATGCCGAGACCGAAACGCGCCGCGCGGCGTACCGCCGCGGCGCTGTTGCCGCCGACCAGCAGCAGCGGCCCGCCGGGCGTCGCAGGCCGCGGCAGCACCTGCACGTGGCGCCCCTCGAACTCGAACGCTTCGCCAGAAAACGCGCGACGCAGCGCCGCGATGCACGCGTCCATCCTGCTGCCGCGTTCGCGCAGTTCGCGACCGAACATTGCGTACTCCTCGGCGCGATAGCCGACGGCGACCACGTACGAGACACGGCCGCCCGATACCAGATCGAGAACCGCCATCTGCTCGGCGATCTCGATCGGGTCGTGCAGCGGCAGGATCAGCGCCGCGACCTGGATCGGAAGCCGCCGCGTGCGACCCGCAATCGCCGCCGCGAGCACGAGCGGCGCCGGTAGATAGCCGTCGGGCGACGCGTGATGCTCGGAGACCTGCACGGCGACACAGCCGTGCTGCTCACCCCACTCCGCCATGTCGAGCGCGGCGGCATACAGCTCGCGTGTCGGTACCCCGCCATCGGGCGTGCGCATGTCGAAACGCATCGTGAACATGCCGGAGGATTCCTCCGCGACGGTCAGAATGCGAATCATCCCGCCCGCCCCGCCGCCATCGAATCACGAAATCCGCAGGGCGTTCTGTCGCGCTGCCGACGGCTCGATGCCCCACTGCGCACAAGGCGACCGGGTCTTCCTGTCTCAGGCCGGTCGCGAAACCCATCCATCGCGCGCCTTGGCGTGGGAAACATTCCCTCATGGCTGGCACGTGTCGTGCAGTGCTGGATCGCAGGGTTGGAAACCCCAATGAGCTGTCCCGCGTATCGAGGGATTCGCGCGGGGCGGCTCGTGACAACAGGAGAAATTATGACGAGGCATCCGGGAAGAAATCACTTCATCGAAGTCGTCGCAGTGGCTGCCGTGCTGATGGCCGGTCGAGCGTCGGCCGGCATCGTCGGCCCGCTCGCGAACTTCGATGTCGTCAACGACACGGGCCAGCCGGCCTATGGCTTCGAGATCGAGATCGACGATCCGAGCTTCGATCACACCAAGCTCACCAGCATCTTCGGCTACGACCGGGTGTTCTCGTTCGTCTCGCCGGATCCGGGTGCCGTGGTCCGCTTCGGCAAGCCGGTCATCACCGACCTGCCGGGCGTCGGTGTGAAGATCACGTTCGGTGGCACGGTCGGGGCCATCTCTACACCGTCCGGGATCTTCACCACGCCCGGCGAGAGCTGCTGGCCGGGCGCCAATCCGAATTGGAAGGCCAACCCGTGTGACCACTACGGCGTGAGCACGCTCGGCCAGCCGGCGTCGACGACGTACCGCTGGCTCGTCGAGAGCACGCCGGGCAGCGGGACGCTCGTCGGCAAGCAGGTCGGAATTCCGTCCGTGGCGTTCGTCTACACACCGCCGGTGCCGAATCCCATCCCGAATCAGCCGCCGCTCGTACCGGCCGCGGTGAACATCCAGATGCACGCCGTCGCGCCGAATCCCGAGCAGCCGGAGAACGTGGATCTCTGGGGCGAGCCGTTCTGGGTCAAGACTCTCTCGACCAAGGTCGCGCACGACATCGATCTCGGGAACCTGTTGCGTGGCGATCCCGACCAGGAGGCCGCCGAGGTCGAGACCGAGTGGAGCCTCTTCCAGCTGCCGCCCGCTGGGCGCGTCGACAACAAGGAGGTGCTGGAGAAGGACCTCGAACTCGGCGATGCCGACCACGCGGTGATCCGCCGCTACGAGTTCTACAAGTACGCCGGCGCATTCAACGTCGACGGCAGCGGCGAAGTGGTGTGCGACGGTCCGGATGTTCCTGGCCACCGCTGCGACACGCCCTTCGGCGATCCGGGTTCCGGCTTCGACGATCGCGGCGCTTTCGTCGGTGCGCAGATGGCCGGCGTGAACTTCGACGTCGTGATCGAGTGCGCCGATGGCATCGATAATGACGGCGACGGCCTCACCGACTCTCCCGAAGATCCGGGCTGCGCCAGCGCGAACGACATCTCGGAGCACTCGGTCCGGCTCGCCTGCGATGACGGCATCGACAACGACGGTGACGGCCTCACCGACTTCCCGGCCGACCCGGGCTGCCTGATCCCTGCGGCTTCGCCCGAGAACCCGCAGTGCAACGACGGAATCGACAACAACGGAGACGGCCTGATCGACCTCGCCGATCCGAACTGCTCGGCCGGATGGCCGTATTGGGAGACGGGGCCGGCCTGTGGCTTCGGCGCCGAGCTCGTGCTCCCGCTGGGCGTCTTGATGTGGCTGCGCACACGCCGCCGCCCCGCGGCGTGACGCCAGGCGCGCATGGTCAATCCGGAGCGCCCGGGGCCATGCGCGCTCTCGCCTCCCGCCCGGAGGGTGCGCGGTCTACTCGTCTTCGCGATCCGTGATCGTCCCGTACCAGTCGAAGCTCGCGCGCTTCACCCAGCCCGGCTGGCGCGATCCCGCCTTCATGCGCTGCTGCATCTTGTCGCTGAGCTTGCCCTGCTGCATCAGGTCGAGGAACACCGCGCCGGCGCAGCTCTGGTCGAAGAAGTCGCGTTGCCAGCTCCACTGCCAGTTGCCGGCATAGCGGAACCACGATCCGCCCGTACCGCCGATCTCGATGGGCTTGCCGTCGTCGCCAGCAACCGGCGCGAGCTGGCGCCAGATGCCGATGATCTCGCCCTTCTGGTCGTCGATCAGCGTACGCACGTACGGGTAGGTCCACTTGTCGAGACCTTCCATCTCGGTGCCCATCACGAAGTCGCGGATTTCCTGGCGACCGCGCGCGACGAATTCGTATTTGGGTCCGTTGTTCCAGGTATAGATGGCGTCGTCGGCGTAGAACTGCGACAGCGGTTCCCAGTTGCCGGTGTTGCCGCATTCGTTGTTGGTGGCGACGAAGCGGCGGATCATTTCTTCCAGCTCTGTTCGGGGGAATGCAGGCATCGGGGGGCTCCTATGGTTGTGCGGTGCTTCGAGGCGCGCGGGCGGTGCACTCGGCCGAAACGTCCTCGGCGGATGGAGGCGGTGGCTTCGC
>JANLTC010000377.1:0-15776 GCA_031362725.1 Deltaproteobacteria bacterium
GTGGACAATGTTTTCCGCTTCTCACAGGCGGGATCCGAAGTGTCCGCGCTTCTGGGACGCACACCGAGCGCTGTCGGTTACCAGCCGACCCTCGCGGCGGAAATGGGCAACCTCCAGGAACGCATCACCTCGACGAAGAAAGGTTCCATCACCAGCTTCCAGGCGGTGTACGTGCCCGCCGACGATTTGACCGATCCGGCGCCCGCGACCACGTTCGCTCACCTCGACGCGACCATTGTGTTGGAACGTTCCATCGCCGAGTTGGGCATTTTTCCCGCAGTCGATCCGTTGGCGTCTAACTCCCGGGCTCTGACGCCTGATATCGTGGGTGAAGAACACTACAACGTCGCTCGTGGCGTGCAGAAGGTTCTCCAACGCTACAAGGATCTCCAGGACATCATCGCGATTCTCGGTATGGACGAGCTTTCGGACGAGGACAAGATCACCGTGGCGCGCGCGCGCAAGCTGCGGAACTTCCTGTCGCAGCCGTTCTCGGTGGCCGAACAGTTCACCGGAACGCCGGGCCGCTACGTCCGCCTCGAGCAGACCATCAGCGGCTTCAAGGAGATCCTCGAGGGCAAGCACGATGCACTGCCCGAGCAGGCGTTCTTCATGGTGGGCACGATCGAAGAAGCCGTCGAGAAGGGCAAAGGGCTGGTCTAATGCCGATCCAGCTCACCATCGTGACGCCCGAAGGCGTGCGCTTCGAAGGACCCGTCGATCGCGTCGTCGTTCCGGGCGCGGAAGGCGATTTCGGCGTGCTGCCCGGGCACGAGCGCTTCCTGTCGCCGATCCAGATCGGTGAATTGGAGCTGGAGGTCACTGGCGCAAACGGCCGGTGGGCCGCCGTCTCCGATGGCTTCGCCGAAGTGGCCTCCGACAAGGTCGTGCTGATGGTGGACACGTGCGAGTTCGCCGGCGACATCGATACGGCACGCGCCGAGCGCGCCCGTGCCCGCGCGCAACAAGAGATCGAGCTCCTCCGCGCGCGCACGCAGGAAGACCGCGACTACCGGCTCACGGAAGGTGCGCTCCAGCGCGCGCTCATCCGCATCCAGGTGGCGGCAAAGCATCACGCCATCTAGGCGAGCGGCGCTCGCAGCCGGTCAACCGTCCGACTGCTTGACGGGCGTCGCCTTCAGCTTCGTCTTTCCGCCCTCGACGACGACTCGGAAGCGAACGTCCGCGCAGCCGTACTTCTGTTGGATCGCGGCGCGCTGTTTCGCGACCAGCTGATCGAGCTTTGCACGCGAAACGCCGGAGACGTCCTCGCCGCAACTCACGCGTGCGCTTCGGTAGGCCTCGAACAGATCGGTGCCGCCCAGCGTGGTCTCGTCCGCGCTCCGCTTCGTCGCCGCGGCGAGCGGTTTCGGCGCGTCCTCTTCGATGCCGCGCTCGCGTTCGTGGAGCTTCGCCTTGAAGACGTGGCGCTCGTAGGTGCCCGCCTCGATCTTGCGCAGCGTCTCGTCCCACTGCCGCCGCATCGCGAAGAGGCGCGAACACAAGGTGTTGAACTTGAAGCGCAGCGCGGTGTTCTGGATGCCCGTGTTCGTGTAGCGGGCGACCATCTTGTTCACCTCGCCGCGCGTCAGCACCGGCTCGCGCGGCCGTGAACCGATGAAATATTGGTCGTACTCGAACTTCAGCTGTTTGATCTTGTTGTCGAGGACGACCATGTCCTCGGCCACATCGACCGTAGAAGAGGGCGGCGGCGCATTCGGCACGCGATTCGAATCGGAGCGCCGCGGCACCGCCTTGAGGGTGGAATCCCCCGGCCGGGCATTCCCTAGAATGCGGGCAGCATGCATCGAATCTGGCTTCACGACGCCGTACTTGCCGATCCTGCAGCGCCCGACGAAGAAGTGGGCTCGTTGCTCATCGAAGACGGCCGCATCACGGCGCGCATCGATCCTGGCGATCCCCCACCGGCCGACGCCCAAGCGATCTCGCTCGGTGGCGCGCGCCTTGCTCCTGGTTTCGTCGACATCCATTTCCACGGCGAACTCGCGGCCTGCGCGGCCGATGACGCAGTCGGTGCCTTGCGTCGAGCCAGTGCGTCACTAGCGCGTCATGGCGTCACCGCATTTCTGGCCACGACCGTCGCCTGGCCGGCTTCCGAGTTGCGGCTGCGGATTGAAGCGCTCGCTTCGGCGCTGGCGGGAACCGAGTGGCCCGGCGCGATCCCGATCGGGATTCATCTCGAGGGTCCATGGATCCGACCCGAAGCCGCTGGCGCCCAGCCGCCAGACGGCATCCGCCCCTATGAGCCAGTCGAAGGCGCTGCGATCTTCGATCGAGCCAGCTCCGCACTCCGGCTCGTCACGTTGGCGCCCGAGTTGCCCGGTGCGCGTCGGCTCGAGGCCGACCTCGCCCGCCGCGGCATTGCGATCGCAGTCGGCCACACGCTCGCGAGTGACGCAGACCTGCGCGCGTCCGTTTCGAACGGCGCCTGCCACGCGACGCATCTCTTCAACGCGATGGGCTCGCGGTGCCACCGCGACGCCACGACGGATCCGCACGCCGAGGGCTTCGCCCGACTCGTCCTCCGAGAAGAGCAGATCGGCTGCGACGTGATCGCCGACGGCGCCCACGTTCATCCCGATTGGCTGCACCTGGCGGTGCGCGCAAAGGGCGATCGGCTGATGCTGATCAGCGACCGCATCGATCTTCCCGAGACGGCTTCGGGCACGCCTGCCTGGCTCGGCGCCGCGCGAATCACCAGCGACGGCGTCGCCTGGCGATTGCCCGACGGTCGCCTCGCCGGCTCGCTGCTCACGCTCGACGCGGCAATCCGAAATCTCGAGCGCTGGCGCGTCATGAGTGCGCACGCAGCGATCACCGCCTGCACGCTGCGACCGGCGCGGCTGCTGGGCATCGAGCGCGAGTACGGAACGCTTCGCGTTGGCGCGCGCGCCGATCTGGTCGCGCTCACGGCCGCGGGCGAAGTGATCGCGACCTGGGTCGGCGGTCGCGAAGTCTTCCGCAGGACCGCGGTCTGAGCGCTCAGCGCGTCGCGGCGAGCAGTCGATCGAGATCGATCGCATCACCCGGCACCGAGGCCTCCGGCGGCAGGGATTCGATCTCACCCGCAAGCCGGCTCCCCAGCTCCTCGTGCAGCGCCGCGAGGTTCGCGCGATCCGTCGACGCGATCGCGCGCGGTCCATGGGAGATCACGACGCCCGCGAGCCGCAGTCCGCGCCGCGCGATCGCCTCGAGCGTAAGCAGCGTGTGGTTGATGGTGCCCAATGACGCGCGCGTCACGACCACCAACGGCGCACCGAACTCGGCCGCGAGATCGATCATCGAGAATCCCGCGGCGATCGGCACCAGCACGCCGCCCGCGCCCTCGATCAGCAGGAAAGCATGACGGCGCGCGAGCTCCGTGTGCGCGGCCCGGATCGCCGCGACATCGACTACGCGACCCTCTCGGGCGGCGGCAACGCTCGGTGCGGCCGGCAGCTCGAAGCGCTGCGGGCAGACGAGGTCGAGGGAGTCAGCGACGCCGGCCGCTTCGGCAAGCGTGATCGCATCGAGCGGCCCCTGCGATCCCACTCCCGTCTCGATCGGCTTCATCACGCCGACGTCGACGCGACGCCGGCGCAACGCCTCGGCGATCGCGCAGGCTACCACCGTCTTGCCGACGCCCGTGTCGGTGCCAGTGATGAAAAGCGCGCGGCTAGCCGGCATGCGCCCGGGCATCGCCCCGACGCAGCTCGTCGGTGAGAGCCGCCGCGAAGGCGTCGATCTCGGGCGTCTCGTGCGTCGCCATCGGCGTGATGCGAAGCCGCGCGGTCCCTTCGGGTATCGACGGCCAGCGGATGCCCTGGGCGTAGAAACCGCGCTCGAGCAGGCGCTCGCAAATCGCCATCGTCGACGCGTTGTCGCCGATCTGGACCGGCACGATGTGCGTGCTGCTCGGCCTCGTCGAGATTCCCGACTGCGCGAGCGTCGCGCGCAGGCGCGCCGCGTTGGCCTCAAGTCGCTCGCGGCGCCACGGCTCGCGCGCGACGAGTCGCAGCGCGGCGCGCGCGGCTTCGACCTGCGGCGCCAGCGCACACGAGAAGATGAACGGGCGGGCGGTGTTGATCAGCAGCTCCCGCAGCGCCGCCGAACCAGCAACGAACGCGCCAAACGAACCGAGCGCCTTGCCGAGCGTGCCGACCAACACGTCGATGCCATCCGCCACGTCGAGCAACTCCGCCGTGCCGCGTCCGTTCGCACCGAGCGCAAACGCCCCATGCGCGTCGTCGAGCATCACCATCGCATCGTGACGACGCGCGACCGGCACCAGTTCGCGCAGCGGCGCGAGGTCGCCGTCCATGCTGTAGACACCGTCGAGAACGACGAGCACGCGGCGGTGTGACGCCTTTGCCGTGCGCAGCACCGCATCGAGCGAGTTCGCATCACCGTGTTCGAAGACGTACACCGCGGCGCGCGCGAGCTTGCAGCCGTCGATCAGCGACGCGTGTACCAGCGCGTCCGAGACGACCGCGTCCTGCGGCCCGACCAGCGCCGGGATCACGCCGGCGTTCGCCATGTAGCCGGTCGAGAACGCGAGCGCAGCCGGCGTGCCGAAGAACGCGGCCAACTCTTCCTCGAGTCGCTCGTGCAGCGTCAGGTTGCCGGTGATCAGGCGCGAGCCGCCCGACGCGCAGCCGTAGTCGCGCGCGGCGCGCACCGACGCCTCGACCACTTCGGGATGCTGCGCGAGGTCGAGGTAGTTGCTGCCGGCGAAGAGCAGCACGTCGCGACCGTCGACGATCATCCGCGGCGCCTGCGCGCCGTCGAGCACACGCATCCGGCGATACGTCCCGCGCGCGCGGATCGCGCCGAGCTTCTCGCGGGCGACGTCGTCGATGGACATGGCGAGATCAGCTCGCCCTCGGCACGACGCCTCGGCGCACGGCGACAATCTCGGGCCGCAGTACTTCGTCACCGCCGCCCGGAATCTGGAAGTGCACGGTGGAGTTCTCGTGCTCGTCGAAGTAGAGCGGGTTGCCGTCTACCTCGAAGCCGGCGTCGGCGATCATCTTGTAGGTTTCGTTCACCTCGTCGCCGCGCGTCGTGAGATAGCCCTCGACGAAGAGCGAGTTCGCCGGCCACAGTACCAGCGCACCGAGCGAACGGAGATGCCCCTCGCGACCGCCCGCCGCGCGAATCTCTGCGCGCGGGTTCACGAGCCGCATCAGCGCGAGCGCGCGCAAGCAGCGCTCCGGTGTCAGCGAGCCGTCGTCGACGACCGGGTTACCGTCGATCGGCACCAGGAAGTTCACCGGGATCGAGGGCACTTCGAGTTCGCGCAGCGCGAACGTGACGTCGAGCACGTCCGCGCTGGTCTCGCCCATGCCGAGGATGAAGCCGCTGCATGGCTCGATGCCGGCCTTTTTTGCGGCGAGTAGCGTGCGCATCCGGTCCTGGTACGAGTGCGTCGAGCAGATCTCCGGGTAGTGTCGCTCGCTGGTGTTGAGGTTGTGGTTCAGCCGATTGAGCCCCGCGGCCGCGAGGATGCGCGCCTTCTCGTCGTCGATGAGGCCGCACGAAACGCAGACCTCGATCGGGAAGCGCGACTTGATCTCGCGCACCAAATCGGCGATTTCGTGGGTGCGCGCCGTCGTCGGGCCGCGGCCCGACATCACCATGCAGTACCGCGTCGCACCGGCGCGGGCGGCGCGCTCGGCCTCGGCGAGGATGTCTGCGCGATCCTTCAGCGGGTACTTGCGGATCGGCGCCGCCGAGTCCTTCGACTGCGAGCAGTAGCCGCAGTCTTCTGGGCAGAGCCCGTTCTGGACGTTGTTCAGGATGTGGACCTGCACGCGGCGACCGAAGTGGTGCTCGCGCGGAACCGAAGCGGCGTGCAGCAGCGGCAGTAGCGCGACGTCTGGCGCATCGAGGATCCACAGCGCCTCGTCGCGCGTCGGGGGTTCGCCCTGCAGCGCGCGCTCGGCAAGGCGGGAATAGCGGTCGAACATGGGGGCACCTCCGGGATCGCGGCAAGGTCCGCGAGCGGGTCGGTGCTGTCAACCGACGTGGGCAGCCCAGGTTGACGGGTTGCACGGCTAGACTGCGCGACCGTGGCGAAGCCCCGCTCCTCGTATTCCTGCACCGAATGCGGCGCCCACCATGCGCGCTGGCTCGGTCGATGTCCGACCTGCGGCGGCTGGTCGACACTCGTCGAGCACGCCGACGCGCCGGCGCCACGCGGCGCCGAGTTCCTCGCGGCGACGCCGGAGCTCGCACCCTCGATCAAGCCGATCGCGCTGCGCGACGTCGCGAGCGGCGGTGCACCGCGCCTGCAAACGGGGATCGGTGAACTCGATCGCGTGCTCGGGGGCGGACTCGTGCCGGGCTCGGTCGTGTTGCTGGGCGGCGAGCCGGGCATCGGAAAATCGACGCTCGCACTGCAGCTCGCCGCGAGTCTCCAAGCGCGCGGGTCGACGGTCCTCTACGTCAGCGGCGAGGAGAGTGTCGAGCAGATCCGACTGCGCGCCGAGCGGCTGCCGAAGCTGCCCGAGGAGATCGTGCTGCTCGCCGAGACGCGCGCCGAGGCGATTGCGGAGCCGTGGCGCATGACGTCGCCCGCGCTGGTGCTCGTCGACTCGATCCAGACGATGCAGACCGAGCGCGTCGAGTCGGCGGCCGGATCGGTCGGCCAGGTGCGCGAATGTGCCGCGCTGCTCGCCGCCGCAGCGAAGTCCACCGGTGCGACCGTCGTGCTCATCGGGCACGTGACGAAGGACGGCGGGCTCGCCGGGCCGCGCGTGCTCGAACATCTCGTCGATGTCGTGCTGATGTTCGAAGGCGATCGAGGCCATTCGTATCGCGTGCTGCGCGCGATCAAGAATCGCTTTGGTTCGACGCTCGAGGTCGGTGTGTTCTCGATGGGGGAAGCCGGCCTCGAAGTGGTCGACAACCCGAGCGAGTTGTTTCTCGCGGAGCGCCGCGCCGGTGCGATCGGTTCGTGCGTGGTGCCACTGCTGGAGGGCACGCGACCGATCCTGCTCGAGGTGCAATCGCTGGTCGCGCCGGCGAGCTACGGCACGGCGCGCCGCACCGCGATCGGATTCGACGAAGGACGCCTCGCGCTGTTGCTCGCCGTACTCGCGCGACGCGGCGGTGTCGACGCGCTCAATTGCGACGTGTACCTGAACGCCACCGGCGGTGTGCGCATCGGCGACCCCGCTGCCGACCTCGGCGTCGTACTCGCGATTGCGTCGAGCCGGCTCGATCTTCCGCTGCCGCCCGATGCGGCTGCGATTGGCGAGATCGGTCTCGGCGGCGAAGTGCGACGCGTCGCGCGACTCGAGTCGCGCGTACGCGAGGCCGCGCGGCTCGGTTTCACACGCATCCTCGTGCCGCGCTCGAGCGCGCTCACCAACGCGTCGGGAGCGCAACTGGTGCGGGTCGACAGCGTCGCCGATGCAGTCGCGTGGTTGACTGCCTCCGTGAGCGCCGCGCCGTCGCGTTGAAAGGGCCGAATTCAGAGCCAATCCGAGCGTTTCCGCGCGTTCTCCGGTTTGACGCTCCCAGCCCTGCTGGCTAGGCTCGCGAACGATGTCGGCTGCCCACTCCGCCTTCAGTGCTGCGCTCGATCACGTGGCCGAGACACTCGACCAGGTCGAGCGCGCGATGCGCGAGCAACTCGCGACGGAGGCCGCGGTGATCGCCGCCGTCGGGGATCACGTGCTCTCGTCCGGCGGCAAGCGCGTTCGACCGGCGATCCTGCTGCTCGCCGCTGAACTCTGTGGATACACTGGAACGCGACGCGTGCAGGTCGCCGCCGCCGTCGAGTTGCTCCACACCGCGACGCTGCTCCACGACGACGTGGTCGATGCCTCGCCGCTGCGCCGCGGCCAGGCCTCGGCGATGGCGCTCTGGGGCAATCGCCGCGCGGTGCTCGCGGGCGATTTCTTCTACGCGCGCGCTTCGACGATGATCGTCGAAGACGGCGACCTCGACATCCTCTGGGTGTTCTCGGATACGATCCGGCTGATGGCGGAAGGCGAGATCCTGCAGTTGCAGCGGAGTTTCGATCCGAGCGTGACGGAACAGCACTACTACGCGGTGATCGAGCGCAAGAGCGCTGCGCTGCTCGGCGCGGCGAGCGAAGCGGGCGCGATCCTCGGCGG
This sequence comes from Deltaproteobacteria bacterium, assembly GCA_031362725.1. Lineage (GTDB taxonomy): Bacteria > Myxococcota_A > UBA9160 > UBA9160 > PR03 > PR03. The sequence continues at coordinate 8,127 of JANLTC010000377.1, forward strand.
CGTGACGCGCGCAGAGCGCCGCCGCCTGGCCGAGTACGGTCGCGAACTGGGCCTCGCGTTCCAGATCCGCGACGACGCGCTCGACTACGAAGCCAGTGCCGAAGTGCTCGGCAAGGAGCGCTACACCGATCTCCGCGAGGGCAAGGTGACACTGCCGCTACTGCTCGCGTTGAAGCGCTGCAACGCGGAGGAACGCGAGGCGATCGAACGCGTGCTGAAGACGGCCGCGCGCCGCGATCAGGACGAGCCGCTTTCGCCGAGCGAATCCGATCTCGAGCCGGCGCTCGCGGTGGTGACGCGCTATCGCGCCGTTGCCGACGCGGTGCGCCGCGCCGAAGAACATGTCGCGCGCGCGCGCGCTGCGATCGCGCCATTCCCCGACGGCGCGGCGAAGCAGGCGTTGCTGGCCGCTGCGGATTTTGCCGCCGCTCGCGATCGCTGAGGCGGACTCGATTCACCCCACGGTCCCGTGGGAGACTCCGATGAAGAAGCAGAACGCCGGATGGACCGGCTGGCGACGGCGCGCGCTCGCGCTCGCAGCCTTGGCAACCCTCGCCGCCGCAGCGCCGCTCGCGAGCGCTGCACCGAACGCGGACGAGCGACCGGCTGTGGTGAATCTCAACACCGCCACCGCGGGTGAGCTCGAAGCGCTGCCGGGCATCGGCGCCAAGAAGGCCGAGGCGATCCTCGACATGCGCAAAGCGCGCGGCGGTTTCAAGACCGTCGATGAGCTGGTCGACGTGCGCGGGATCGGTCCTGCGCAGCTCGAGAAGCTGCGGCCGCACCTGCGCGTAACGAGCGACACGGCGAGCAGCGCGACAGCCAAGCCGTAGCGAGTCCGTGCCCTGGTGCCGGGAGTCGCAGCTGCGGCTCCCGGCACCCTTCGCAACCAGATCGATGGCCTTCGCTCGGCTCAGCCTCGCTGCGCGGTGGTCGACGACGTCGATCGCCTTGCCGCTACCTTGGCGAACGATGATCCGTTGCTGCGCCGTCGCGATTGCCGTGCTCCTCGCCTTCGCGACACCTGTCCGCGCCGCCGGACCGGGTGCGCACCGCATCGTGTCGATGAACCCCTCGCTGACGCGCATCCTCGTCGCGATTGGGGCGCGCGACACGCTGGTCGGCGTCGATGAGTTCTCGGCGCGCGCCGAGCCGGCCGTGGGATCGCTGCCGCGCGTGGGTGGGCTCTACGCTCCGAGCCTCGAATCGGTCGTGGCGCTGCGACCCGACCTGGTCGTGCTGGTGCCGAGTTTCGAACAGCGCGAGTTCCGCACGCGGCTCGACCAGCTGGGCCTCGCCGTTCAGGAGTATGATCCGGTCCGTTTCGAGCAGGTGCTCGATACGATCCGATCGCTCGGCGAGCGCGTCGGCCACGAGAGCGAAGCGCAGGCGCGCATCGACGCGATCCGCCGCGCACAAGCCGCCGTGCAGCGCGCGGTCGCGCGCCGCATTCCGCCCACGGCGGTGTTGGTGTTGCAGCGCGAACCGCTCTTCGTCGCGGGACGCGGATCCTTTCTCGATGAGATGCTCGCGATGGCGGGTGCGCGCAATCTCGGCGCGGAGCTCGGCGAGACGTGGCCGCGCACGTCGGTCGAGTGGCTGGTCGGTGTGGCGCCGCAGGTGATTCTCGACAGCGACTCCGATCCCGCCCCGGCCGCCGGCTTTTGGGCGCGCTGGCCGTCGATCCCGGCGGTGGCGCAAGGCCGCGTCGTCGCGGTCGATGCGGGCGACGTGACTCTCCCCGGCCCCGATCTCGATCGCGCGCTGCTGAAGCTCGCTCGCGCGCTGCACGGCGATTCGCTTGCGCTCGAACTCCCGGTCGCGCCGTGAAGGTGCTCCGCCCGGCTCGACTCGTCGCGGTGCTCGGCGCGCTGTCGCTCGTGCTGCTCGCGGCGATCGCGATCGGTCTGGCGTGGGGACCGAGTTCCGTGTCGCTGCGCGAAGCGTGGGGCGTGCTCTTCGACGCCGAAGCGACGGGACCCGCGGCGGACATCGTGCGCCGCATCCGCTTGCCGCGCGTCGTCGTCGGCGCGTTGGTCGGCGCGTCGCTGTCGGTCGCGGGCGTGGTGTTCCAGGCGTTGCTGCGCAATCCGCTCGCCGATCCGTTCGTGCTCGGCATTTCGGGCGGCGCGGCGCTCGGCGGCGTCGCCGTATTGAGTCTCGGGCACGCGCTCGGTCTCGGCGCCGGCGCGGTGCCGATCGCCGCGTTCGTCGGCGCGCTCGCGACCACCGCGTTGCTGTTCGGCGCCGCGGGCCTGCGTGGGCGACTCGCCGCGACGACGCTGCTGCTCACGGGTGTCGTCTTCAACGCGTTCGCGTCGGCGGCGATCGTGTTCCTCGCTTCGCTCGGCGGCATGGCCGAGGGCACCAGCATCTTCCTGTGGTTGATCGGCAACCTCGCCTCGGCGCGGACCGAGCTGCTGATCCCGCTCGCCGCGCTCTTCGCGCTCGGTCTCGCCTGTGCGCTGCCGCTCGCGCGCACGCTCAACCTGCTCGCGCTCGGCGACGAGAGCGCCGAGCAACTGGGCATTCCCGTCGAAGCTTCGAAACGCATCCTGCTGTTCGCCACCGCGTTGATGGTCGGCGCCGCGGTGTCCGTGTCGGGGCTGATCGGCTTCGTCGGCTTGATCGTTCCGCATGCGCTGCGACTCGTGCTCGGACCGGATCACCGGCTGCTGGTACCGGCCTCTGCACTCGCGGGCGCGGCGTTCCTGATCGTTTGCGACGCGGCGGCGCGTAGCATCCTGCCGGGTCGCGAGCTGCCGGTCGGTGCGATCACCGCGCTCGCAGGCGGGCCGCTCTTTCTCGCGCTGATGCGACGACAGCAACGCCGCGGACTCCTCGCGTGAGCGCGCGACTCGAACTCGTGGGCGTCGCGGCGCGTCTCGGTCCGCATGCGGTGCTGGCGGGCGTCGATCTGCGCGTCGCACCGGGCGAAGTGGTGGGTGTGCTCGGTCGCAACGGCGCCGGCAAGACGACGCTGCTGCGCGTCGCGTGCGGCGCGCTCGAACCCGGCGCCGGACGCGTGTTGCTCGAGGGTCGCGCGCTCCCCTCGATCGACCGCCGCGAGCGCGCCCGCATCGTCGCGCTGGTGCCGCAGGAAACGCAGGTGCCGTTCCCATTCAGTGTTGCTGAGCTGGTGCTGATGGGGCGTACGCCGCATCTCGGATTTCTCGGCTTCGAGGGCGCGTCCGATCTCGACGTCGCGCGCGCGGCACTCGATCGGATGGGCATCGCGGCGCTTGCCGATCGCTCGGTGCTGACGCTCTCAGGTGGCGAGCGGCAGCTCGCGATGGTGGCGCGCGCGCTCGCGCAGCAGCCGCGACTGCTGCTGCTCGACGAGCCCACCGCGTTCCTCGATCTGCGCCATCGGCTCGAAGTGCTGACGGTGGTGCGCGAACTCGCGGCCGCCGGCGCGAGCGCGCTCGTCGTGTCGCACGACCTCGGCATCGCCGCGCGCTTCTGCGACCGCCTCGTGCTGCTCGGCGGCGGCCAGATCCTCGCGAGCGGCCTGCCTCGCGAGGTGCTCACGCCCGCGACGCTGCGCGCCGCGTTCGGCATCGAGGCGGAAGTCTCGATCGCGACAGACGGCGTTCCGGTGGTGGTGCCGCGCGCGCTCGCGTCCTAGGTTCCCACCCCCAATCGCGGAGCAGGCTCACCCACGAGCGGGCGGCCGGTCCCGCGTAGCGAGCGAAAGCGAGCGGCGAGGTCATAAGGCCGTCCCGCGTAGCGAGCCACAGCGAGCGGCGAGGTTCAGAAGTGTTGACGATCCAGCGTGTACTCGGCCGCGAGATTCTCGACTCGCGCGGCAATCCCACCGTCGAGGTCGAAGTGACGACATCCACCGGCCACGTTGGTCGCGCCGATGTGCCGTCGGGCGCTTCGACCGGTTCGCGCGAGGCGCTCGAACTGCGCGACGGCGATCCGCGCCGCTACCGCGGCAAGGGCGTTCGCCGTGCGGTCGAGCACGTGAATGGCGAGATTGCGCACCTGGTGGCCGGCATGGCGCTCGGCGGACTCGAAGAGCAGGGCGCGCTCGACGGCAGCATGATCGCGCTCGACGGCACCGAGACGAAGTCCAGACTTGGTGCGAACGCGATTCTCGGCGTGTCGCTCGCGGCCGCGCGCGCCGCGGCGATGGCGCATGGCGTTCCGCTCCATCGCTTCCTCGGCGGCGAGGACGCGACACTCCTGCCCGCGCCGATGATGAACGTGGTGAACGGTGGCGCGCACGCCGACAACAACGTCGACTTGCAGGAGTTCATGGTGTTCCCGATCGGCGCGCCGAGCTTCTCGGAAGCGCTTCGGTGGGGTGCCGAGTGCTTCCACGCGCTGGCCGGTGTGCTGAAGGCCAAGGGCTACTCGACGGCGGTGGGCGACGAAGGCGGCTTCGCGCCGAACTTGTCGAGCAACCGCGAGGCGATCGAGCTGGTGCTCGCCGCGATCGAGAAGGCCGGCTATCGGCCGGGCGAAGACGTCGCGATCGCGCTCGATCCCGCAGCGTCCGAGTTCCACAAGGACGGTCGTTACGTGCTCGCGGGTGAAGGCGCAACGCTCGGCAGTGACGAGATGATCGCGTTCTGGACCGATTGGTGCGCGCGCGACCCGATCGTGTCGATCGAGGACGGACTCGGTGAAGGCGACTGGGATGGCTGGGCCAGGCTCACGCAAAAACTCGGCGGGCGCTGCCAGATCGTCGGCGACGATCTCTTCGTCACGAACCCGGCGATCCTGCGCAAAGGCATCGAGCAGAAGGTCGGCAATGCCATCCTCATCAAGGTGAACCAGATCGGGACGCTCACCGAGACGCTCGAAGCGATCCGCATCGCGCAGGATGCCGGCTACGCGTCGATCGTGTCGCATCGCTCGGGCGAGACGGAGGACACCACGATCGCCGATCTCGCCGTCGCGACCGGCGTCGGGCAGATCAAGACCGGCTCGGCGTCGCGCACCGATCGCGTCTGCAAGTACAACCAGCTGTTGCGCATCGAGTCGGAGTTGGGTCCGCGCGCGCGCTACGCCGGGCGCACCAAGCTCGCGAAATGAGATCCGCTCGCCGATGCGACGTCTCGTCGGCGCTGCTGATTGCAGCGCTGTCCCTGGCCCATGCCACAGCGGCGAGCGCCTGGATCCCGGAACCCGAGAGCGCGTGGAGCCTCGTTGCGCAGGGAAACAGCACTGCGTCGCGCACGCGCGCGCTGAGCCTCGACGTCTCGTTGGTGGACGCGGAGGGCGCCGTCGTCGCGACCGGTACCGCGCGCCTCGAGCCGAATGGTCACGCGCGCCTCGGCATCACGTGGGCGGATGGCGCCGTCGAAATGCACGAGCGCACCGCCACCGATTATCAGGCCACGCGCGCCGGAGCACGGGTTGAAAAACCGTTGCGACTGTTGCCGCCCTTCGCCGTGCTGCAGGCCGCAAACGGGCTTGCGGTTGCCGAGGCGCTGCGCGCGATCGGCGGCGATCCGAAGCTCGTCGATCTGGGCATGGAGGGCACGCATGATTGCTGGGTGCTCGGCGGTCGCGAGATGGGCCCGTTCGACGCCAACACGCGCGCGTCGCTGTGGGTCGATCAGGAATCGCAGCTGCCCGTCCGCATCGACGACGGCGCCAGCACGCAATATCGCCTCGGCTCTCCCGCGAAAGGCGAAGGCATCCGCTTCCCCGCCTGGATCGACGTGCGCGCCGCCACCGGTCCGAGCTATCGCATCGACGTGAAGGCCGTGAGCCCCGCCCCCTGAATCCTGGGACGGATGACCCCGTCGCTGCGTTGCGCCATCCTCAGGCCGCCTCGTGGCAGCCACGCCAACAGCGGGAGGCACGCACACTGCGCTCTGTCGAAGACACGCGGCCGCGTAAAGGTCTCTCGGTTCCGGTCATCACGGTGCTCGATGAAGCGGGCGCGCTGCTCGAAGCCGATCAGCGCGCGCTCGTCCGCTACGTGATCCAGGGCGGCTACGGCGCCGACGTCGTGTTCGCCGCAGGAACCACCGGGGAATGGGATCGCATCCACAACAGCGTCCGTCAGCGCGTGATCCAGGTCTGCGCAGAAGAAGTCGCGAAGGCCAATACGCGGCTCCGTGGCAGTCGCGCCGAACGCGACGTGGAACTCTGGGCCGGCGTCACCGCGCCGAGTCCGGAGCAGACGCTCGAGAACCTCGAAGTGGCGGTGGCGGCTGGCGCTGCCGCCGCGGTGCTCGCGCCGCTGTCGATCCAGGGCATCGACGATCCGGTGCGCTTCGTCGCGCGCGACGTCGCGGACGTGCTCGACGCACAATCGCGCCGCATCCCGATCTATTTGTACGACAACGCCGACATCGCCGTCGATCCGAACGTCCCGCATCTGCGCACGCGCCAGGTGAAGGCGCTCTCGCGGCTCGATTTCGTGCGCGGCATCAAGGTCTCGGCGCCGCGCAAGGTGCTCGGCAACTACACGAAAGCCGCGGCCAGTTTCAACGAGCGCGGCGAGTTCGCGATCTACATCGGCGACGCCATGTTGATCTTCGACCTGTTCCGCCCGCGCAGCGGCATCGCCGGCAGCATCGTCGAGCACTGGAACCGCTGGCGCCTCTCGGGCGCGATCGCGGCTGGCGTGGTCGCCGGACCCGCCAACGTGTTGCCGCGCGAATGGGCGCGTGCCTGGCAGGTTTGCCGCGCGGGCGACGGCGAGCGCATGGAACAGGTCTACGAAGTGGTCGAAGCGTTTCGCGAAGGCACGCGCGCGGCGGGCGGTCGCCGCACGATCGCCTGTCTCAAACGTGCGTTGTGCACGCTCGGCGTGATCTCGAGCGATCTCGTCGCACCGGGGACGCCGTTCCTGACCCGACCCGACGCGGAGGCGTTCGACAAGGTCTTCGATCGCGTCCGCGAACTTTCGGCGCGCCGGATCCGGCCGCCGTGGGTGAGCATCGCGCCGAGCGGCGAGCCAATCGCGATCGAGCGCGAAGGCGGCCTGAGGACTCTGTGACCGCCAAAGAGTCGGCCGCGTCCAGCGCAGCGACGCAAAGCCGAGCCCCGACGTCCAAGAGCTCCCGCGTAGCGAGGCAAAGCCGAGCGGCGAGGTCCATCGAGCTCGATCTCGTCGGGATCGGCAGCATGGTGGTCGATCGCGTCCACCGCGCCGCGCGCATTCTCGGTCCCGATCAGAAGGGCCCGCTGCAATCCGAACCCGGCGGCGCCTCGGTCCGGACTTTCATCGGCGGCGTGATCCTCAACCAACTCGGCTGGGCCAGCGCGCTCGGCCTGCGCACGGGCATCTTCGGCAAGGGCGCCGACGACGAGAACGGCCGCCTGCTGCGCGCCGCGATGGATCGCGCTGGCATCGAGCATCACCTGGTGCTCGATGGCTCCGCCTCGTCGGTCGCGGCGATCTTCGTCGAGCCGGGCGGCGAACGCGCGATCTACTTCGACCCGGCCGCCAGCGCGGAGACGACGGCTGTCCACGTGCGAGAACACCACACGGAGTACATCGCTCGCGGCGCCCGGCTCACCACCGAGGTTCATCAGGTGCCGCTCGCCGCGGTGCTCGAAGCGCTGACGCTCGCGCGCGCCGGCGGCCTGGCAACGAGCGTCGATCTCGACGTGCCGCCGTCCGAAGCCGTGCCGAGCCTCGGCGACGCGAAGACGCTGCAAGCCGTGCTCGAAGCCGCC
>JANLTC010000129.1:0-13423 GCA_031362725.1 Deltaproteobacteria bacterium
CTCAGGTACTCGCGCGTGCCGGGCGTGTGCGGGATGCCGACGAGGTGGCCACCGCCTGCGAACTCCATGCGCGCGACGTCGAGACCGGGGATCGCCTCGGGCAACAGCGCCCGGATCGTCGCGCCTTGCCGCTTGCGCTCCTTCAGTTCACAGGCGCGGAACAAGCGCGCCGCCGTACGCGGCGGCCCGATCAGCTCCTCGATCGAGACCTGCAATGCGGCGGCGCTGCGCGCCAGCACGGCGAGGGTCGGGTTCGCCGCACCCGACTCGAGGCTCGCCCAGGTGGGACGCGGAATCCCGGCGAGCTTCGCGATCTGATGCTGAGAGAGCCCGCGCGCCGCACGCAGGCGGCGGACGTTCGACGCGAGGTTGGATGCCAGCTGTCCATCATGCCGGCGCGATAGCCATTGGCTGCTTTGGCAGCCAAATGGTCGCTGACCTGGCCAGCGAGACGACATGCTGATCCGGCAACGAGCAAAGGAGAACCCATGAGCATCCGATTCGACGCAATCGAAGTGCCCTCCGACGAGGTGGCGGCCAGGATCCGAGCCCGCAGGACCGGCCGCATCGCGCTCGCGAGCGCCGCGCTCGTCGCGACCGCCGCCTGGCTCGCGCTGCCACTCGGCTTGATGCCGCGATTCCGCCGGCCGGTGGTCGGTACCCCGGCCGATCACGGACTCGCGTTCGAGACGCTCGCGATCGAGGTGGGCTCCCCCGCCGTGCCGCTGGTTGCGTGGTGGATGCCGGCCTCGACACCGCGTGGCGTCGTCGTGCTGCTGCACGACGGTGGCTCGAACCGCTCGTTCCTGTGGAGCAACGGCCTCGCGCTCGCGCGCGCGCTTCACGACCGCGGCTACGCGGTGCTGGCGCCCGATCTCCGGCAGCACGGCGACTCGGGCGCCGGCGACGAGGGCGTTCCGCTCGGCGCCAATCTCGCGGGCGACGTGAGCCGGTGGATCGACCGACTGGAGGCGCGTGGCCCTGCCCTTCCCGTCGCGCTCGTCGGGTTCGGCCTCGGCGGGCAGGTCGCGCTCTATGCCGGCGCGCGCGACCTGCGCGTGCGCGCCGTCGTCGCCGATTCGACGTGGGCCGACATGCGATCGAGTCTGCTGGTCTCGATCCCGAACGCCGTCGGACTCCCGCGCGCGCTGGTGCGCTCCGGCCTATGGAACGCGGAGCACCTGTACGGCATCGACTTCACGCAGAGTCGCGCGGTCGACGTGGTCGGTGCGCTCGCGGGACGATTGCTGCTCGTGACGAACGAAGAGGACCCGCAAGTCCCGCGTCGCGAGCTGCGCGCGCTCGCAGCGGCCGCGCCAGGCGCAGAGGTCTGGGTGACACCGGCGCCACTTCCGGACCACCCGCTCTACGCGAGCGCCGGCCCGTGGGGAACACACTCATGCTCGAACACGCTCTATCCGGAAGCGTACGCCCGCCGCATCGGGGCATTCGTCGATACCCACATCACGGTCGCTCGAACGGCCGCCGACGCGCCGGTTGCGCCACCCATCACCGGTGCACCTTGCAGCCGCCAATCGTGCGCTCGGATTCCTGGCGCCACTGCGGAACAGGAACGTTGACGCGTCGCGGTCCCCCGGGCCATAGTGCGCGGGCTGGAGGCCGTCATGCGCAAGTTCCGCCCGCTGCTGCTGATCGTCACCGCGGTGCTCGTTCTGGCTCGTGGCGCCTCGGGCGCGCTCGTCACCTACGGATTCGTCGGCACCACCGGTCTGCTCACGCCTTACGATCCCGACGACGTGCTCGTGCTCGCGATCGAGCCTGCTATGACGCCGCTGTCGGGAACCTTCACCGTCGACGACATTTTCGTCGTGCCGGAACCGACGACCGCTGGGCTCGCGACACTCGTCGCGGCAGCGCTCCCTGCTTCGCGACGCCGACGCGACACCGCAAACCCCCGCCACCGCGTCGCGCCGAGGAAGGGCGGCGCCGGGGTCGGGGCGTGCGACCTGAAAGTCTGAAGGCCCGGCCTGACGGTGTCGCCGCGCGCCCTCCGCGGGTGCGCCGGGCGACAGCCAGCGCCTCGTGATCGGGACAACGCTCCGTCCCTCTGGATCCCGGTCGCTGCTACGGCCGCGCGTGCGAAGCACCTGGGCGGCGCTCGGCGTCGCCGTGTTTCTCGCCAGTTTCGGGAACCTCCAGCTGTGGGGCGCGCTCGCGTTCGGACCCGGCGCGCTGTCATGGCTGGCGCTCGCGGCGACCTACGTCGCACTCGTTGCGGTGCTCGACCTGCTGATGCAGGCGGTCGCAATCCCCTGGCTCTTCAAGCCGGTCGCTTCGACGTTGCTCGTGTTCAGCGCGATCACGACCTACTTCATGCTCGAGTACGGCGTTCTCATCGACGTGGGCATGGTGCGCAACACGCTACAGACTGATGTGTCTGAGGCCCGCGATCTGTTGACGTTTCGCGCCGTCGCACACATCGCGGCGCTCGGTGTGCTGCCGGCGCTCGTGCTCGCGGTCGCCCGCATCCGCTATCGGCCGGTGCGCGCCGAATTGGCGCTGCGGGCGAAGGTCGTGACCGTGTCGCTCGCGCTGGGATTCTTCGCCGTGTGGCCGGCCTACAAGGAGCTTTCGATCGCCGTGCTCGGGAACCGCGCGCTGAAGCAGATGGCAAATCCGCTGTCGCCGCTGGTAGCGGTCGTCAAAGGCATCCGCCGCGAGGGTGCAGCCAAACCGCTGACGCTCGAACGAATCGCCGGCGATGCGCGACGGGGGGCCGCCGCATCGGGCGTCGGCGGCAAGCGGCGCGTCGTCGTACTCGTCGTCGGCGAGACGGCCACGGCCAGTCACTTTGCGCTCAACGGTTATCCGCGCGACACCAACCCCGAGTTGACCGCACGCAGCGTGCTGAACTTCCCGCGCGTCCATTCGTGTGGCACGTCCACGGCGGAATCCGTGCCCTGCATGTTCTCGTCGCTGGCGCGCGAGGACTACTCGCGTGGGGGGGCGTCCGGCCGCGAGAACCTGCTCGATGTACTGCAGCGAGTCGGGATCACCGTTCTGTGGCGCGACAACAACTCCGGCTGCAAGGGCGTTTGCGGCCGCGTCCCCTTCGAGCAGATCGACGGGCCCGAGGCGCTGCGCTACGGGAACGAGTTCCTCGACGAGGCGCTGCTCGCCGGCCTCCAGGAACACCTCGACCGCAGCGACGGCGATCTGTTCATCGTGCTGCACCAGAAGGGCAGCCACGGCCCTGCGTACTTCCGGCGCTCGCCGCCCGCCTTCAAGCGCTTCCTGCCGGAGTGCTCGCTGCTCGACCTGCAGGATTGCCGGCGCGACGATCTCGTCAACGCCTACGACAACACGATCCTCTACACCGACCACGTTCTCGCGCGCGTGATCGACTTCCTCGCCGCCAACAGCGCGGAAGCGCAAGTCGCAATGCTCTATGTCTCGGATCACGGCGAATCACTCGGTGAGAACGGCATCTACCTGCACGGCTTCCCGTACTGGCTCGCGCCCGACGAGCAGACGCACGTGCCGATGGTCTTCTGGGCGTCGCCGGAATTCCTGACCGGTCAGGGGGTACAGCCCGCGGAGTTGCCATCGCTGGCGGCGCAAGAGCGCAGCCACGACAACCTGTTCCACACCGTGCTCGGTTTCTTCGACATCGAGACCGCCGTCTACGAGCCCGATCTCGACATCTTCGCGGAGCCGCAGCCGGATCGGGTCCCGTAGCCGAGCACGCACCGCGTCGCCTGCTGCTCCTCGAGGAGTCCCGCGCGGGGCATTGCGAGGGAGCACGTGGCGCGACACGAAGCCAGTCGCCGTCCCGCCCTGCGCGGTCGCTCGCTCACTGGGCGAGCTGGCTTCGGAGCCGTCGCTCAGACCGACATCCCAAAGCGTTGGTGCATCAGCGTCAGGCTCAGGATGCGGTTGAGCAATCCGTCGAGTCCTGCTCGCTCCGCAGGCGTGCGATCCGGGAGTTCGCGGAAGAGACCGCGAACCGCCGCCGGATCGAAGATCGGCTGCTCGTCGAGCAGTGACGAGGCGAACACGTCGCCGAAGAGCTGCAGCATCGCGTCGTCTTCCCCGAACTTCGCGGGCGGCGTCGAGAAGGGATGTTTCTCGCGGTCGTAGACCGGTTCGATCAGCACATCGCGGGTGGCTTCGCGCAACACGTGTTTCTCGCGCATCCCGTTGATCTTCATGTGGATCGGAATGCGCGCCGCGAACTCCGCGACCTCGTGATCGAGGAAGGGAACGCGTCCTTCGATCGAGTGCGCCATCTCCATCCGATCGCTGAGGAAGGTGAGAATGAAATTGGGCAGGTGGATCTTCGACCACAGGTAGAGCGCCTGGTTGAGCGGGTCGCGTCCGGCGACGCGCTGGTCGATCGACAGGCGGCTCAACGCGACCTCGTAGGGATTCATGCCCGCGACGCTCGCGGCCATCTCCCGGCTGAAGAACGTGGTGGTCTTCTGGCCCATCGTCGAGAATGCCTGGATCCAGGACGGAACCCAGCCCAGCCGTCTCCGCACGGTGTCGAGTTCCGGGATGGGCGCGTCCTCCGTCGCGACGAGCGAGGGAACCGCCCGATTCGAAGCGCGCAGCTCGGCCAGCAGGCGGCTCACGGTCGCCGGGTCCTGCCGCGCGCTGTTGTAGAGCAGCACGTCGCGACGAAATGGTGCGTAGCCGCCGAGCATCTCGTCCGACCCCTCACCGGTGAACACCACCTTGATCCCGGCGTCCCGCACCGCGCGGCTCAGCAGGAATTTCGCGACGCCGTGGCCGTTCATGAAGGGCGTCTCCGCGTGCCAGACCGCATCGCTGTAGGCGTCCGCGAGCGCGCGCGACGTGACCGGGATCGGATGGAAGCTCGCGCCCGAACGCTCCGCCTGCGCGCGCGCGAGCGCGGATTCGTCGTAGAGCGCGTCGTCGAAGGTCAGCGTGAAGGCGCGGATCGGGCGATCCATGTGGCGCTGCGCGAGACCGAGCACCGCGCACGAGTCGATGCCGCCGCTCAGGTACGCAGCGACCTCGACGTCGGCGACGAGTCGCTCGCGAACCGCGTCGTCGAGCACGGCGCGGAAGCCCAGAGCGACGTCCGCGTCCGAACGATCGTCCGCCGCGAGTTCGGCGGCCGTGGGAAACGCCAGATCCCAGTACGGGTAGACGCTGACCTCGCCGTGCTGCGCGATCGCGTAGTGACCGGCCGGAACGCTGTAGATCCCCGCGAACAGCGAACGCGAATGCGGCCTGAAGTGGAACGACTCCTGGAATACCGCTTCGCGATTCCAACGCGCCGGCACGCCGAGGGCGAGCAGCGCCTTCACTTCGGACGCGAAGAAGACGTCGCCTTCGTGGATGGCATAGAAGAGCGGCTTGATGCCGAAGCGGTCGCGAATCGCCAGCATCGCGCCGTTGCGGCGATCTGCGATCAGTGCCGCGAACTCGCCGCGCAGGTGGCGCCCGAGGTTCATCCCCTCGCGGAGGTACAGGTGCAGCGCGATCTCGCTGTCGGAGTCAGTCTTGAAAACGCAGCCCTCGGCGCGCAGCCGCTCGCGGATCGCCTTGTAGCCGTAGAACTCGCCGTTGACGACCAGCTGGACGTCGCCGCTGGCGTCCGCCATCGGCTGGTCGCCGTTGCCGAGTCCGATGATCGAGAGGCGGGTGTGGCCGAGGAACCAGCGTCCGCCTGGCGCGATCCATTTGCCCACCGCGTCGGGGCCGCGGTGATGCAGCGTCTCGAGCGCATGGTCGAGCCGCTTCGGCTCGAGCGAGCGTTGCAGCAAGCCTCCGACGAATCCACACATTCCGGCTCCTCTCGGGTCGCAGCTGGGTTCGTCCTCGCGGCAGCTTCCGCGACGCAGTGGCCGGACGTTACCGCGTCGGAGCCGATCCCGGACGCGGGGACCTTCGCAATCGCGGCGCGCAGCCTACCGTTCGCTCCCGATGCGCCTGCTCTACCTCGACATCGACACGCTGCGCCCCGACCACCTCGGCTGCTACGGCTACCCGCGACGCACCAGCCCGAACATCGATGCGCTGGCGGCGCGATCGATCCGCTTCGACAACGTCTACGCCTCGGATACACCGTGCCTGCCGTCCCGCACGGCGCTGCTGACCGGTCGCTTCGGGATCCATAACGGTGTCGTGAACCATGGCGGCAGCGATGCGGAGCCCGCGATCGACGGACCTGGCCGCGGCTTCTGGGCACGGCTGCAGACCCGGAGCTTTCCGTCGAAGTTGAAAGCGGCGGGCTTGCGGACGGTCTCCGTCTCCTCGTTCGCGCAGCGCCATTCGGCCTATCACTGGTACGCCGGCATCGACGAGGCCTACAACGTCGGCAAGTTCGGCATGGAGACCGCGGAAGAGGTCTTTGCGATCGCCTCGGACTGGCTCACCCGCAACGGCCGCTCCGAAGACTGGTTCCTGCACGTGCACCTCTGGGATCCGCACACGCCGTATCGCGCGGCGGCTTCGTATGGCGAGCCGTTCGCGGCGGACCCGACACCGGCATGGCTCACCGAGGACGTGCGCGCGGAGCACTGGAAGGGCTGCGGTCCACACTCTGCGCGCGAGTGCAGCGGCTATGCGCCGAGCGACGCGATGCGCACGCGGTTTCCCCGCCAGCCGCAGCAGATCGACTCGATGGCGGCCGTGCGGGCGATGTTCGACGGCTACGACCTCGGCGTGTTCGTGGCGGATGCGTGCGTCGGCCGCATCCTGAACCAACTCGCCGATCTCGGCGTGCTCGACGACACCGCGATCCTGCTGTCATCGGATCACGGTGAAACGCTCGGCGAGTTGAACATCTACGGCGATCACCAGACGGCCGACGAATTCGTCTCCCACATCCCGATGCTGCTTCGCTGGCCCGGCCTCGGCACTGCCGGCATCGCACAGGTACACGAATCGTTCCACTATCAGATCGACGTGACCGCGACGATCGTCGAACTGCTCGGCCAGCGCGTTCCCGCGAGCTGGGACGGGCAGAGCTTCGCCGAGTCGCTGCGCGCGGGGCGTGACGAAGGGCGCGATCACCTGGTCGTTTCGCAGGCCGCATGGACGGCGCAGCGCGGCGTGCGCGTTGGCCGCTTCCACTATCTGTTCACCTGGCACGACGGCCATCACCTGTTCCCCTCCGAAATGTTGTTCGACCTGCAAGCCGACCCCCACGAGCAACACGATCTGATCGGGAGCCGCGAGGACGTCGCGCGCACGGCGCGCGCGCTGCTGCAGGACTGGACCGAAGCGGCGATGCCGACTGCCGCGTACGGACGCGATCCGCTGCTGCACGTGCTCGCCGAAGGGGGACCGTTCCACACCCGCGGGCAGCTCGCTAGCTACGCGGAGCGCCTGCGCGCGACGGGCCGCGCGCACCTCGCGGATCGACTGCTGGCGCGACACCGGACAGACACACCAGCGACGTGAGCGGCGCCGGTACTCGGCGCGGTCCCCTGCTCGATCACGGATGGACCACCTGGCTGGCATTGCTCTCGGCCTGCTTCGTCTCGCGCGCGCGCTCGATCACGTAGGCATGAATCGCGCGCACATCGTCGGCTTTCAGGAGATCCGCGAAGCTCGCCATGCCGTTGTGCGCACGTGTGCCGCCGAGGACGATGTCGTTGAAACTCGCGTGCGTCTCGCGCGACGCAAAGCGGAGATCCGGGACGACGCCGCTCGTCACGGCCAGGACGCCGTGGCAGTTGAGGCAGTAGCGGTGGAAGAGCGCGCTGCCGGTCTTCGCGGCGCCCGGCGGGCCGTCGAGTTCGGGCAGCGGATCGGCGATCTCGAGCTTGCGCAGCGGCACGTCCGGCAGCGTCCCCGTTGCGCCGAGTGCGAACGTGAAGAGATGGCCCTGGTTCACGTAGCGACTCGCGGCCGAGATGCCGGCGTCGCTGCCCTCGATCACGCCGCCGCCGCCCCAACCGGCGAGCACGCTCACGTATTGCGTGCCGTCGACGCTGTAGGTGATCGGTGGCGCGACGATGCCGATGTTCGTCTTGATCTCCCAAAGCGTCTTGCCGCTCTCTGCCGCGTACGCCGCGAAGCGGCCGTCGCTCGTGCCCTGGAAGACCAGGCCGCCCGCCGTCGAGAGCACACCGCCGTTGAAGGAGCCGGGATGCTTCACGATCCAGACCGCCTTCTGCTGCACCGGGTCCCAGGCCTTCAGCTCGCCCCACGCGGGCGGCATCTCGGGCGCGTTCTTTGCCAGCAGCGCCGGATAGTCCCGCAAGTCGAGGCCGAGATTCCACGCGCCCTTCACCCTTTTGAACGCGGGATCGAGCGCGTACAGGAACGGCAGCTCGAGCGCGGGGATGTAGACGAGCTTCGTCTGCGGGTCGTACGACATCGGGTGCCAGAGGTGTCCACCGTTCGGTGACGGCAGCACCCAGCGCGCACGTTTGTCGTAGTTGCCTTCGGCGGTCTCCACGGGCCGCCCGGTCTTGCGATCGACGCGGCTCGCCCAGTTGACGCGCACGAACTTCTCCGCGGACAGCAGCTCACCGGTTGCGCGATCGAGCACGTAGAAGAAGCCGTTCTTCGGCGCCTGCATCAGCACCTTGCGAGCCTTGCCGTGCCAGTCCAGATCCGCCAGCACGATCTGCTGTACCGCGGTGTAGTCCCAGTTGTCGCCCGGCGTGGTCTGGTAATACCAGACCAGCCGACCCGTATCGGGTCGCAGCGCCAGGATCGACGAGAGATAGAGATTGTCGCCGCCGCCGGGACTGCGCAGCTTGCGGCTCCACGGCGAGCCGTTGCCCGTGCCGACGTAGAGCAGATCGAGTTCTGCGTCGTACGCCATCGAGTCCCACGCGGTTCCGCCGCCGCCGCCTTCCCACCAGCGGCCGTGCCAGGTCTTGGCGGCCGCCTCGAGTTCGGGATTCTCGAACGGCTTCGAGGGATCACCGGGAACGGTGTAGAAACGCCAGACCTGCTTGCCGCTCTCGGCGTCGTAGGCGGTCACGTAGCCGCGCACGCCGTACTCCGCGCCGCCGTTGCCGATCACCACGAGGCCCTTCACCACGCGCGGCGCACCGGTGATCGTGTAGGGCTTGTCGCGGTCGATCGTGTTCTGTTGCCAGACTTCGGCGCCGGTGCCGGCGTCGAGCGCGACGAGGCGCCCGTCGAGCGTGCCGACGTATACCCTGCCCTTCCAGACCGCGACGCCACGGTTCACGACGTCGCAGCACGCGTTGCGCGCCCAGGTGCGCGGCACCGCCGGATCGTGCGTCCACAGCACTTCGCCACTGCGCGCGTCGAGCGCCTTCACGACGCTCCACGGCAGCGACACGAAGAGCACGCCGTCGACGACGATCGGCGTGGCCTCGTGGCCGCGTCCCACCTCGGTGTCGAACGACCACGCCAGCCCGAGCTTCGCGACGTTGCTGCGATCGATCTGGCGGAGCGGCGAGAAGCGCTGCTCGTCGTAGCTGCGTCCGTGCGCCAGCCAATTGCCGGGCTCGGCGTCGGCGGCACCGACACGCGCGCCATCGACGCGCGCCGTGCTGGCACGGATGGCTTCGGCGCGCGAGCCGGGCGCTTCGCGCTGCGACGGGATCGCCTCGCCCGATCGTGCCCGCCCCCCGCAGCCGGCAACGCCGAGCGCGAGCGCCAACCCCAACCATGCCGTGCAGCAGCAAGCCCGTCGAAGTCGCATGGCCGTCCCTCCCATTGGCGTGCGGCGAGCCTACCGCAGCCGCGCGTCATTCCTGGTGGCGATCTCGCGCGGCGTCGGCGACGACGCGATCCGGGCCGGGTAGCGCTGCGAGACCTTCCTCCGGCGCAGCGTGCGGAACGCTTGCGGCGCGCGTCGGCAATGCTCCGCAACCCGAGGAGCGAGTTGCCTCTTCGCGACATCACCTGCATGATGCGGGCCCGTTTTCTCGAGGCGCCGCTTGTCCACGCTCCGATCCCTCCAGCAACGGGTCTGCTGCGTGTGAGCATGCCGGAGACGCCGCTGCGCAATCCGCGCCTCGACGGGGTTCGCGGGCTCGCGATCCTGCTCGTGATGGGGTTCCACACCGCGCAGTTTGGATTGGCGCACGCGCCCGCGGATGTCGCGCTGCTGGCCCCGTTCGCGCTCGGCTGGTCGGGCGTCGATCTCTTCTTCGTACTCTCCGGCTTCCTGATCACCGGGATCCTGCTCGAGACACGAAGCAGCTCCAGTTACGCACGAACGTTCTACGCCCGCCGGACGCTCCGGATCTTTCCGCTCTACTACGCGGTGCTCGTGTTCTTCTTGATCGTGGCGCCGAGGATCGAAGGCCTCGCCGACATCGAGGCCGCGTGGCGCGCCGGCCCGGGTGTCGATGGTCTCTGGTACTGGCTCTACCTGACGAACGTGGATCTCGCCCGTGACGGAGCCTGGGGACACAACGCGCTCTCCGTGACCTGGTCGCTCGCGATCGAGGAACACTTCTACCTGGTTTGGCCCTGGATCGTACTTCGCGTGACCGAACGGCAATTGCTCCTCGCTTGCGCCGTGATCGCCGTGCTGGCGCTCGGCATCCGCCTGGCGCTGCTCGCCTCGGGCGCGTCGTCGATCGCGGTCTACGTGCTGACCCCCTGCCGGCTCGACACGCTGGCGACCGGCGCAGCCGTAGCCCTCCTCGCCCGCCGGCCGGGCGGGCTCGCGCGACTCGCGCGCCCGGCGCGCGTTGTGTTCCTCGTGACGGCGTGGATCTTCGTCACCGCGGTGGTGTACCTGCGCCTCCAGATCCGCGATCTGCCCCGGGCCGGACTCGCTGCCCGGGACACCATCAGCCTGGTGATGGATCCGCTGATGCAGACGCTCGGCTACTCCGCGCTGTGTCTGATCTGGGGCTCGCTGCTCGTGCTGATCCTTGTGGCGCCGGCGAGCGCGCGGCTCGCGAAGGGTTTCGAGTTCGGAGCACTGCGAAGTCTCGGCCAGTACAGCTACGGGCTCTACCTGCTGCACCTGCCGGTCGCGATCACACTCGGAGTCGCCGCGCCGGCCGCGCCTTTTCGGCGGCACTTCGCGATCGCGCAGTTCGCATTCTGGACGCTCGCGATCGGCGGCAGCTACGGGCTTGCGCGCCTCTCCTGGATTCTGATCGAGATGCCCTTCCTGCGCCTCAAGCGCCATTTCCCGTATCGCGTATGAACACCGCCGTCGCACTCTGCGCGCACCTGCGCGCCGACGACCTCGCGCAGCTGTCGATCGACGCCGGCGACGTGCTCGACTGGTGGGACGGGCCGATCACGGCGATTGCGCGCTGTCCACGCTGCGACGGTCTTGCTCTCCTCGAGATGCTCGACTGGAGTCGTAGCCATCGGGTGCGGATCCATGCGCTCGCCGGAATCGAAGGCGAAGCCGTCGCGCTCTTCCAGCGCAACCGGAAGCGCGGCTCGTGCGACCTTTCGCGCGCGGATCGCGAGGTCGAGGCGCTCTTTGCGTCCGCCGGCGCCATCGAGCGGATGATCGCTCTCGACGTCGAGGCCAACGCCGTGCTCGCGACCGCGCCGCGTCCGTCCGGGCTCTTCCTGCCCTCCCTACCGTGGCGCGAGCGCTTGCTTCGGGAGGACGACACATCCTGGTTCCGGAGACTCGGACTCGACAAGTCCACAACCTAGCCAGCTGCCATCCAGAATCATGTTCGCGCGCAGTGGCGCCGCGATCAGACGTTGAAGCGGAACAGCAGCACGTCGCCGTCTTTCACGACGTACTCCTTGCCCTCGACGCGCATCTTGCCGGCTTCCTTGGCGCCCGGCTCACCCGCGAGCCGCACGTAGTCGTCGTAGGCGATCGTCTCGCACGCGATGAAGCCGCGCTCGAAGTCGTTGTGGATCACGGCCGCCGCCTGCGGCGCACGCGTGCCCGCAACGATCGTCCAGGCGCGCGCCTCCTTCGGTCCGCAGGTGAAATACGTGACGAGGCCCAGCAGGTCATAGCCGGCGCGGATCACGCGATCGAGGCCGCTGTCGTGCAGGCCGAGCCCCGCGAGGAACTCGCCGCGTTCTTCGGCCGGGAGCCGACTCACCTCGGCCTCGATCGCAGCCGACACGATCACATGTCGCGCGCCCTCGGCCTCGGCGCGCTTCGCCACGCGCTCGGAGTGCTCATTGCCTGCAGCCGCGGCGGCTTCCTCGACGTTGCAGACATACAGAACCGGCTTGCTGGTCAGCAACTGCAACCGCTTGGCCGCCTCGATCTGGTCGGGCGGGATCGCCGTGCGCGCCGGCCGCCCCGCAATGAGCGCGGCCACGATCGGCTCCATCAGCGACACCTGCGCGATGCTTTCCTTGTCGCCGCCGCGCGCCTTCTTCTGCGCCGCGGCAAGGCGCTTCTCCAGGCTTTCGAGATCGGCGAGCATCAACTCGGTCTCGACCGTCTCGGCGTCGCGGATCGGATCGACGCTGCCTTCGACGTGCGTGACGTCGCCATCCTCGAAGCAACGCAGCACGTGCACGATGGCGTCTACCTCGCGGATGTTGCCGAGGAACTGGTTGCCCAATCCCTCGCCGCGGCTGGCGCCGCGCACGAGGCCCGCGATGTCCACGAACTCGAGCGCGGTGGGCACCGTCTCCTGGGACTTGCCGACCTTGGTCAGCATGTCGAGACGCGGGTCCGGCACCGCCACGCGACCGACGTTCGGTTCGATCGTGCAGAACGGGTAGTTTGCCGCCTGCGCGGTTGCGGTGGCGGTCAGCGCGTTGAAGAGCGTGCTCTTGCCGACGTTCGGTAGCCCGACGATGCCGCAGTTGAAACCCATCTCTCGCATCTCCTGTGTGAGCAGCGCGATGGGCCACTCGACCTCGAGTCTTTCGAGCGGGCGGGATAACCGATGCCCCGCCTCGCCCGCCAGCGCCCCGCGGCCCGCGATGAACTCCACTTCGACCGAGGAGTCCCGCGCGGCCGGAGAAGCCTCCTGCTCTGCGGAGCCGCGGTTATCTTCCGCCGCGCCCGCCCGGCCCCAAGACCGCACGCCCGAGAGGAACCCGATGCCCACTTCTCCGCCGTCCGACTCCGTTCTGATCCGCAACGCAACGATCGTGGACGGCACCGGGGCGCCGGCGCAGCACGGCGACGTCGCGGTCGTCGATGGCCGCATCGCCGCCGTGGGCCCGGCGCTTTCGACCGCGAGCCTTCCGCACGCAACGCCGGTGATCGATGCGGGCGGTCGCGTGCTGGCGCCCGGCTTCCTCGACATCCACACGCACTTCGACCCGCAGATCTGTTGGGATCGACTCGCGACGCCCTGCCTCGAGCACGGCGTGACGAGCGTGCTGATGGGGAACTGCTCGCTGTCGCTGGCCCCGGTGCGGGCCGCCGATCGCCGCGGCCTCGCGGGCATGTTCAAGCAGATCGAAGACATCCCGCTGTCGGCGTTCGAAGCGGCCGTGCCGTGGAGTTGGGAGAGCTATCCCGAGTATCTCGACTTCGTGCGCGAGGGCCTCGGCATCAACGTGGCGGGGCTGGTCGGGCACTCCG
>JANLTC010000011.1:0-8405 GCA_031362725.1 Deltaproteobacteria bacterium
CGTTCGAGCGCAAACAGCGGCTGTGCGTGCACACCCGACAGCACCAGCGTGGTGCCGCGCCGCGCGCCGTCGCCGTGTAGCAGCTCCAGCTCGTGCAGCCCGCTCGCGTCGATCGCGAGCACGTTGCGCAAGCGAACGATCTGCACGCGCGGCGGCGACTCCACCTGGTTGATCGACTCGCGAAACTTCGAGGCGGCGCCGAAGAAGAACGCGCCCTGCACTTCGAAGACCTCGACGCCGGCCGGCACGCTGCGCTTCGCGATCGCGAGCGGATCGTCGCCGTCCTCGTCTTCCGACAGCATGTTGGTCACATAACCGGCCTGCGAAAGCGTCGCCATCCGGCGCATGAAGAGCAGCGCCGCGAGCACGATGCCGGCCTGCAAGGCGACGACCAGATCGACCACCACGGTCAGAAAGAACGTCGTCAGCAGCACCAACACGTCGCTGCGTGGCATGCTGAAGAGTCGAACGAAGTGGCGCCACTCGCTCATGTTGAACGCGACGACGAGCAGAATGCCCGCGAGTGCGGGAATCGGGATCAGCGCGGCCCAGTCGCCGAAGAAGAGCAGGATCGCGAGCAGCGTCAACGCGTGGACGATCCCCGCCACCGGCGTCCGCCCGCCGCTCTTGATGTTGGTTGCGGTGCGGGCGATCGCGCCGGTGGCCGGCAGGCCGCCGAAGATCGGCGACACCAGATTGGCGACGCCCTGCGCGACCAGTTCCATGTTCGGCCGGTGGCGCGTCCCGAGCATGCCGTCCGCGACCACCGCCGACAGCAGCGACTCGATCGCCGCGAGCAGTGCGATCGCCAGCGCCGACGACGACAGTTCGCGGATATCGGACCACGCGAAGATCGGGATGCTCGGCGACGGCAACCCGGTGGGTACGCCGCCGAAGCGCGTCGCGATCGTGTCGACCGGAACATGTCCCAGCTTCACCACCAGCGTCGCCGCGACTAGAGCCACCAGCATGCCGGGAATCCGATGCGTGACGCGCGGCCACAGCTGCACGACGGCGATCGAAGCGACCGCGAGAGCGACCGCGGCGGGATTCCACGTATCGAAATGCTGTGCATAGGCGCTGATCTTCGCGACGAACTCGGCCGGCACTGCATCCATCTGCAGGCCGAAGAAATCGCGGCCCTGCGACGCGGCGATCAGCAGTGCGATCCCCGACGTGAATCCTACCGTCACCGGGTACGGCACGAACTGGATCACCGAGCCGAGTCGCGCGAAGCCCATCACGACCAGCATCGCGCCGGCCATCATCGTCGCGATCGCGAGACCGCCGACGCCGTGGCTCGCGACGATGCCGTAGACGAGCACGATGAAGGCACCCGTCGGACCGCCGATCTGGACGCGCGAACCGCCGAGCGCCGAGATCAGGAAGCCGCCGATGATCGCGGTGTAGAGGCCCTGCTCGGGCTTCACGCCCGACGCGATCGCCAGCGCGATCGCAAGCGGCAGCGCCACCACGCCGACGACGAGCCCGGCGACGACGTCGCGTCCGAACTGCTGCCGCGAATAGCCCTCGCGCAGCACCGTCACGAGCTTGGGTTCCATGCGCGTCGCGTGGCCCGGCTCGGCGTGCATCGCGCTCACAGCTTCGCCAGACGCTCGATATCGCGCAGCAGCTCCTGCGGGTCGTGGCCGTCGAGACCGAGGTAGCGGCGCGCGATCTGTCCGTTGCCGTCGATCAGGAACGTCACGACGACGTGCTCGATCTGGCCGTCGGGCTTGCGCATCGAGCCGACGCCGTAGCTCTTGAGCACGGCGTCCACCTCGTCCGGCGCGCCGGTCAGGAACGACCAGCTCGCGAGATCGGCGCCGCGCTTCTGCGCGTACTCGCGCAGCACCGCCGGTGTGTCGCGCAGCGGGTCGAGCGAGATCGAGACGAGCCGCGTGCGGGCGCGCAGCTCCGGCGACAGCTCGCGCTGCAGCTTCACGTGCAGTCCGGTCAAGATCGGGCACGGGCCCGGGCAACGGGTGAAGATGAAGTCGAGCAACACGATCTGGCCGCGGAAGTCTTCGAGCGCGCGCGCGTTGCCGTCCTGATCGGTCAAGCGGAACGCGGGCGCGGGGTCATCGACCGGCTTGATGGCGCCGAGCTGACCGCCGCCCGAAGTCGCAACGCCGCTCTCCCGCACCGTCGCCGCGGTCACGCGATACGCCTTGCCGGTGAACTCCACGTCGAAGTCGATCGCCTGGCCGTGCTCGAGTCGTTCGAGCAGCGCCTTGTCGGGCACATCGAAGTTCATCGTCATCGCGGGCATCAGCCCTTCGATGTCGTCGTGCGCGATCAGCACCTGGCCGATCTCGGGCTGCACGTCTTCGACGACGCCGCGCGCATGGTAGTGGCGCGAGCGCTCTCCGCATCCGGCTACGAGCAGCGCAACGAGAGCGCCGACCAGCCAGCTTTTTTCAGCCCATCGGATAGCGAATCTCCCGCGAGATCTTGTCGACCGCGACGAGCGCCTCGGCCGGCAACTTCGCATCGGCAGCGGCGAGCAGATCGTCGAGCTGGTCGGGATGCGTGGCGCCGATCAGTGTCGAGCCGAGGAAGTCGCGCGAGAGCGTCCACGCGATCGAGAAGGTCACGAGCGACATGCCACAGTCGTTCGCCACCTGCCGGAAGCGCTCGGTCGCCGCGAGCGTGCGCTCGTTCAGGAAGCGCGCGGTCATCACCTTCGTGCGCGGCGAATGTTCCTCGTAGAAGGTGAAGCGCGCCGGCTTCGGTCGTGCGCCGCCCTGGTACTTGCCGGAGAGCACGCCTCCGGCCAGCGGGCTGTAGGCGAGCAGCGAGACCTGCTCGCGGCGACACACTTCGGCGAGTTCGTCCTCGAAGCGGCGGTTCAGTAACGAGAAATTATTCTGGATGGTCTCGTGGCGCGCGAAGCCGTGCTTGTCGGAGGTCCACAGGCTCTTCGTGAGGCCGTAGGCGCTCTCGTTGCTGCAACCGAGCGCGCGCACCTTGCCGTCGTCGACGAGGCGCGTGAGCGCTTCCATCGTCTCTTCGTAGGGGAGACCCGGATCCGGCCAATGCGTCTGGTAGAGATCGATGTAGTCGGTGCCGAGGCGGCGCAGGCTGTCTTCGCAGGCGCGCTCGATCGAGTGGCGATCGAGCGCGGTGTGACCGTTGCGAACCGGCGCCTGGAACCAGCCGCCGCTCGGGCCGGCGACCTTGGTCGCGAGCAGCAGCGAATCGCGGGGGCGGCCCTGCATCCACTTGCCGACGATCTGCTCGGTGCGCGTCGCCCACTGCGGATCGGGCGGCACCGGATACACCTCCGCGAGATCCATGAAGTAGAGGCCGGCCTCGAAGGCCTTGTCGAGGATCGCGAGGCTCTGGCCCTCGTCGGCCATCGAGCCGAAGGTCATCGTGCCGAGTCCGATCTCGGGAACGCGCAGGCCGGTGCGACCGAGACGGCGGTCCTTCATGCTGCCCTCCAACGATGGGAATTCCGCGAGATCGCGAGTCTATCGCTCGAGTCGCCGCACGCATCGTGCGCGTCGCCGTTCTTGCATCCGCCGCTGCGATCGGATGCGCGAGCCCGCGCGACGTTTCGTCGCAGTCGCTCGAGGCGCATCTTCTCGCCGCGGGGATCGAGGCTCCCGAGGGCTCGCTCGTCGTGCAGCTCGCCTTCGACGCAAGTGCCGACCTCGATCTCTACGTCACCGATCCGTTGCAGGAGACGGTGTACTTCGCGAACACGCCGTCGCGCAGTGGCGGCTTCCTCGATCGCGATCGCACCTGCAAGAACGCCGCGCCGCGCATCGAAACGATCGTGTTCGAAAGGCCGCCACCGGGGCGCTACCGCATCGGCGTCGAGTACCCGCAGCCGTGCGGTGCCGAAGTCGCCGCGCCGTTCGCGGTGCGCGCGCGGCACGGCGAACTGCGCGTCGAACGAAGCGGCGCGCTGCCACCGCGCCGCTTCGACCCGATCGTGCTGGAGCTGGAAATCGATTGACGCGCGCGCTCACTCGACCAGGCCCGCGCTGCGCAAGGCCGCGCGCAGCGACTCGACGCGCGCGCGATTCACGCCGACGTCCGAGTAGCCGACGCGCGACGCGGAGCGAACGTCGATGCGCCCGCTGCCGGGAACGTGCAGCACTTCGAGATCGTCGACGAAGCGGAAGAGCCGACTCGTCGCCTCGGCGCGCAGATAGCCATCACCGCTCTCGACGATGCGGACACGTGGCAGCGAAGCCACGGCGTCGCGGAGCTGCGGCCACGCGCGATCCACCGACACGCGCAGCGCGAACGGCTCGACGCGGTGCGCGGCGTCGTCTGCCAGACTCGACACACAATTCGGCCGGCTCGGGCACGGCGCGAGCGAGCGCCCAGTCATCGATTGATGCGTCACGGTCGTTCCTCCTGCGCATGCGAAGACAAGCGCGAGCAGCGCCACGCAGCGCGTCAGATTGCACAATGCGGAACCAGCAGCAGCGCGGCGAACAGGCCGCCGCAGGTCGCGCGCACCTCGGAGATACCGAGCGTTCCGATCGGCTCGATGCCGACCCGCTTCGCCGCGGCAAGCGGCCGGACGAGGCCGAGCGCGCCCACTGCGAACGTCGCGAGCGCGCCGGCGCTCTCGATCCCCATCATGCGCGCACCACGGCGTTCGCGCGCCAGAACGCGAGCGCGGCCTCGAGGCGATCGTTGCCCCAGAAGAGCTCGCCGCCGACGGTGAAGCTCGGCGCGCCGAACACACCGAGCGCCACCGCTCGTTCGTTCTGGGCGCGCAACCGGTCCTTGCTCGCGGGCGACTGCGCTTCTTCGATTCGCGCGCTTGCGGGTTCGCCAGCGATCTCCAGACACGTCGCCACGACCAAAGGGTCCGCGATGTCGCGATCCTCGGCGAAGTTCGCGCGATAGACGGCGCGCACGAAGTCCGGACACCACGGCGCGTCGGCGAAGTGGCAGGCGACGCGCGCCGCGAGCAATCCGTTGCGCGGGAACGTGGAGGGCCGGCGGAACGGAGCGTCGAGTTCCGCGCAGACGCGTTCGAGATCGCGCCACATGTAGCGGCCCTTCGCCTCGTAGAGGTTGAACGGCGAATCGTTCCAGCCCTGGGCGCGAAAGATCGGGCCGAGCAGGAAGGGTCGCCACGCGAGGGGAACGCCCGCCGCCCGCACGGCCGCCTCGATGCGCAACGCCGCGGGATACGAGTAGGTGCTCGCGAACTCGAACCAGAACTCGAGCGGCGCAGCGGCGTTCACGCGGGCGGTGCCGCTTCGAGCCGGACGGGAATCGGATTGCTGCGCAGCACGACGCCGTACCACCAATCGACGATCCCGTACTTGTCGCGGAATGCGCGGTCGATACGGACCTTCGTGTCGGTCGACAGGTCCGGTGTGGCGCGAACCCGCTGTGGGGCGCCGCCCTGGCGAACGATCTCGATCTCGGGATTCTTGCGAAGCCGCTGGAACCACTGCCGCTCGGGCCGCGCGACGCGCACCCACATCCCGTCGGGTTGGTCCACGACCCAGAGCTTGGTCTCGTAGACGACGCTCCGCGTATCGAAGGTGCGAAGCCGGGCCACCTCGGTCCGCTCGCCCGCGACGAAGGTCGCAATGCCGACGAGCAGCAGCGCGGCCACGACACCCAACACGACACGGACGATTCGCAACGCGCTAGGGCTCCACGACGACGCCACGCCAGAACGCGTACCAGCCGCGAATCTCGTGGGCAGCGGACTTGGGGTCCGGGTAGTACCACGCCGCGTCGGCGTTGCGCTGACCACCCGCCACGACGGTCTTGTAGCTCGCGACACCCTTCCACGAACACGTCGTGTGCGTGGCGCTGTCTTCGAAACACTCGGCGCGCAGGCTCGCGGGCGGAAAGTAGTGATTGCCCTCGACGACGCGCGTTTCGTCGCTCTCGGCGAGCACATGGCCGTTCCAGATTGCTTTCATCGCGATCTCCTCCGGGAGTTCAGGCTTTCGCGCTCGGGCGCGACGACACCGACTCG
Organism: Deltaproteobacteria bacterium; assembly: GCA_031362725.1. Classification (GTDB taxonomy): domain Bacteria; phylum Myxococcota_A; class UBA9160; order UBA9160; family PR03; genus PR03. The sequence continues at coordinate 5,972 of JANLTC010000011.1, forward strand.
TACCAGCGCAGCAGGTTCTTCTGGTCGGGCGCGATGCGGATGTCGACGACGCGTCCGAAGTCGAGCGCACAGAGCGCGGTGATGTCGGCGATCGTGTAGCGGTCGCCGGCGATGAACGGCCGGCTGCCGAGATCGCCGTCGAGCCACGCGAGTCGCGTGCGCGCGGTCTTGCGAGAGAGTTCTCCGAATGCAGGCACCTGCTCGATGCGGCCCTTGAAGAAATCATGGGTGTTCTGGAAGCAGCCGGTCACATGGCGGAACAGCTCCAGCTCCATCCGGCGCTGCCACATTTCCACGACGGCTTGATCCCGGGCGTCGGTGCCCATCAGCGGCGGATTCGGCTGCGTCGCTTCGAAGTAGCGACAGATCGCGACCGTCTCGGCGATGCAGGTGCCGTCGTCGAGTTCGAGCATCGGCGTGCCGCCGAGCGGGTTCTTGTCGATGTAGGGCGACTTGCGGTTCTCGCCGGTGGCGATGTCGACCTGCACGGTCGGCACCTGGATGCCCTTTTCCGCGAGAAAGATCCGCACGCGGCGCGGGTTCGGCGCGACTTTCGAGTCGTAGAGTTTCATGGTTCCTCCGGGCCGCAGTCTAGACGCGGCGCCGGCGCAGGCCCATCACTGGTTTCGTGACGAGGCGACCTGAGGAACGGGGCAGCAGCGCACGCGCTGCTGCGAGACGGGGAACCAGAGAACGGAGACGAGCTAGATGATGCCCATCGTGAAGAGCTTCATCGCGATCTTCGCGGCGCCCTTCAGGATCTTCGCGAGTTCCTGACCGATCGGCTTACTCACGTACTGCGTCGGGCACAGCTGCGCGCGCCGTTCCGAGAGGCGACCGATCTGGTCGACCGTGCCCTCGTACCAGTTGTCGTTGCCGCGCTCCTTGGCCATGTCCGCAACGTCGCCGTAGTGCGCGATCTGGCGCGTGAGGCGTTTGCACTCGCCGTTGTGCTTGCCAACCATCGAAGGCGGCACTTCGTAGACCTTCGTGCCGCCCTCGAACAGACTCGGCTCTTCGGCCAGCGCAGCGTCCGGCCACGCAGCGAGTGCGCAGAATCCAATGAGAAAGAAAAGGAATCGGAGCCGATTTCGCATCGGTGGCCTCGGCGGTCGGGGTCAAGAGTCCTTTCGGCGAGACGACCGGCGGGATGAAGCGAAACGATCCGACCGGGCGGGCCAGGGGAGTGATCCGAGACACGAAGGGGAGGCTCCGGGCAGGCGCGATGCATGACTTCGACGTCACGGAAACGGAGCTGCCGGTTCTGAGGCCGCCTATCGCCTCGGGCCCGATCTCGTGATGCAGATCCTCGGCGAGCGCGTGACGGCTGCGCTCCTTGCGATGGATCCCGACCTGCGTTGCCGTCGGCTGTGGGATATGCACCAGGAATTCCCCGTCTTCATCTGCGACGAGCTGGCGGCCGTTCTGTTTCTGGGGGCCGTGTCAGCGCGTGATGCTGCTCAACGCCCGACACCGCAGTTCATCGAAGCGATCCCACACCATTCTCGCCCAATCGGAATCGTCGGGAGCGAAGGCGGCCCGCATCTGTGCCTTGATCGCTGCAGCGCGCGGACCGCGAGGATCGGAATGGGCATGCAACCAGGCATCCGCGCGTAGGGCGTCCGAGACCGCGCGGATGTCGACCGTTCCCCACTCGACGGCCACAGCGGCGACCTCCGTGCCAGGCAGCCACCTGTCGATCGCGTCGAGCAGGTCGCCGGTCACGTCAGAGGAGACCGAGTTGCCCATGCTCGGCACCCGATGCTCTCCGAACCACGCGTCGAGCCGCGCCCGGCCCGACGCGTCGGGGCGACTTGCGATGAGTTCGCCGTGACCAAACGGGCCGAGACCGGTATGTAAATCGAGCACTCCGACGCGTTGCGCCCCGGAGAGGACCGCGGCGACGATCGCGCCGAGCGTGCGCTGCGACCACACCGGCTGCGTGCCGCCGAAGAAGATTCCCTTCGGATGGCGGTACTGCCCCGAACTCACCGCCGCCTGCAGCCGGTCGAAACCGGCCTCCGCGGCAAATGCCAGCATCGCCGCCGCACTCGTTCGCTGCGTCTCCTCGTCCCAGCGTTCGGGCACCAACACGTCCGCGAGTCGCTCGTAGCCTTCGTTGACGGGGAGCCCCGCTGCGAAGTCGACGCAGTTGCGATTGAGATCGACGTTGTCTTCGTTGACCCTGCGGATCCAGGCAAACCCGTACGGATTGATGGCGTGCACGAACACGACCGCCAGGTCGTCTGGCAGCGGCGGCGGGCTGGCGAGCCAACCCTGCTGACAGACTGAGCCTGCGAAGCCCTCTACGCCGTGCGTGCCCGACATCACCAGCAACCGCGCCGGTGCGTCGGGTCGACCCAATACCGCAACATCCGTCGCGAGTGCTTCGCCAGCCGGGCCCCGCAACGGGTGGGCGTGATGTTCGACTCGG